>JAGQRJ010000145.1 GCA_020425635.1 Planctomycetota bacterium
CGGCCCAGGGCGCCGCCTTCCTCGCCGGCCTGGGCTGCGGCCTGTGGAAGGACTTCTCCGAGGTCGAGCAGGTGCTCGCGATCGACCGCACCTACACCCCGGCCCTCCCCGCCGACGCCCGCGAGTCGCTCTACGCCGGCTGGCAGGCCGCGGTCTCCAAAGCGCGCTCGAGTTCGTGACCCCCGCGCCCGCGCGCAGAGTCCCGGGCTAGGCCGAACGGACCCGCCGCCGGTTCGCGCTGACGGCCTGGCTGGGGTTGGCCACCGCGGGGCCTTGGAGCTCCACGCGCAGGGCGCCGCGCTCGGTGCGCTTGGTCACGACCCGGCCGGCGCGGCTGAGCGCGGTCACGAAGCTCTTGACCAGGGCCACGGGGAGGTTCAAGTCGCGGGCCAGGCGGGGGAGGCTGCGCGGCCCGTTCTCGGCGAGGAAGCCGAGCAGGTCGCCGGCGGTCGTGCCGTGGACGTTCACCGCGCTGCTGCCTTTGCGGCGGATCGCCTCCAGCTCGCGGTCGACCTCGGCCAGCTGCGCGAGCAGCTCGCGCACGTAGCCGTGCTCTGCCACGTGCTTGGTGCAAAACGGCTTGCGCTCGCGCGTGGATTCGGTGCAGCCCGGGACCTCGCACAGCGGGGCCGGAATGCGTCTGCCTCCCTTGGGCGGAGGGGGAATGGATCGGGCCATGGTGGTGCCTCCTGTTCACCCCTTGCATTGCAAGCCCGGGTCCGTGCGCTAACCCTTGTGAAATCGGGTCGCGCTCGGGCCGGCATGACAGAATGACAGGTCTAGAATCCCTGCGCGGAGGGCGCGGCAGGACCCTGAGCGATCTTCGAGCAGCGACTTAGGTCTTGGCTGGCCCGGCCGACGTCCCGCGGAAGTCGTCGATGGTCTGCCGGGTGTAGCGCCCTTGGTGGCGCGTGTTGCCCGCCGTGCGCTGGAAGATGAACTGGCACAGCGGGGTCCCCGGGAACAAGCGCAGGGGGCGGGGGGCCATGTTCGAGATCTCGAGCACCTGGTTGTTGCGGGTGCCGGGCTGCATGAAGCCGGCGGAGATGTGCACCAGGAGCCCCAGGCGCGCGAAGCGGGAGCGCCCCTCGAACCAGCCGCAGAGGTTGTCGGGGAGCCCGACCTGCTCGCGGGTGATCCCGAGGATCGTCTCGCGCGGGTTGACCTCGATGCAGCCGTCCTCGGCGACCTCGACCAGCTCGCTGTAGTCGCGGTAGTCGGCCTCCTGGCGCACGTCGATCGGACCGCCGTGGAGCGAGAGCCGGCGGAAGTAGCGGCTGACCGTGAGGTCGACGGAGGCCGCCCCGACCAGGCTGGGGTCGAAGGGATCGATCAGCAGACGACCCGACTCGAGCTCTTCGAGGATCTGCTCCTTGCTGAGGATCATGCGGGGCCCTCTCCGCGGCGGAGGGTGAGGAAGGGGGAGTCCACGGCCTGAGTGTCGCGGGCCGAGGAGCGCGTCGTCGCGCCGCGCACCAGGCGCGAGCTGAGCTCCTCGATCGACCCCGTCAGGAGCTCGAGGGGCTCGAACTGCTCGAGCAGCGAGTCCGACCAGGCGACGTCGTTCTCGGTGACGATGCAGCGCAGGTCCTCGTGGCGCCCGGTGGCGCGCAGCGCGCGCACGCGCTCGCGCAGGGGCAGCTCGCGCTTGACCTTCAGGTGCACGAGCCCCAGCTCGGCGAGCAGCCCGTCGCGGTAGAGCGGGCAGGCGAGCAAGGGCCGGCCGTCGCGGCGCCCGAGCCCGACCCACACGCAGGGAGAGCGCACGATCCCGCGCTTGGTGCCCGCCAGGGGCGCCCCGCTGTCGGCGCGGCTCACGATCCCGCTGGCCACGCCGGTCTTGTTGAGCACCATGATCCGCGTGGCGTCGGTGGGTCCCCCCAGCGGGTCGAGCTCGTCGAGGCGGTAGTGCACGACCCCGGTGACCTCGTCGACCGCGGCGTCGAGGGCCGCGAGCGCGGCGGCGTCGGCGTCCTGGATCGTCGCCGCCTCGACCCCCGCGGCGAGCAGCGCCTCCTCGAGCTTGCCCGCGACCGGGCGCGAGGTCGCCTCGCGGCTGATCCCCACGGTCACGGTCTTGGCCTGGTGCTTGATCGCGTCGATCGGGCGGCGCAGCTCGTCGATCGCGGCGGTGAGCTGGGTCACGAGCTGCGCCAGGTGCCGCGCGAGCACCTGCAGCGGGACCTGGCCGCGGAGGGTGGTCAGGGTCGCGCCCAGCTCGTAGGTCAGCGCGAAGGCGTCCGCGGCCTCGAGCGCCGCGTTGAACTGGCCCTCGCGCAGCGCGTCGAGGATCGCGCGGGCGGGGTGGTCGAGCGCGGTCCGCAGCCGCTGACGCAGCGAGCTGGGGTCGACGGTCGCGGCCTGACCGCTGAGCGCCTCGAGCGCGGCCTCGCACACCTCGCGGGCCTGGCGCAGCGGCGCCGAGGCGCGCTCGATCAGGAGCGCGGTCTCGTAGCTGAACAGGTGCCCGGCGATCGTGTTCAAGAGCAGCGCGACCTCGGGGCTCGAGGACGGGATCGGGATCGTGGCCAGGGCGTACTCCGCGAAGCGCGTCTCGCTGCGATCGCAGATCACCACCGGCGCTCCCGCGTGGGCGCGGAAGATCGCGACCTCCTTGACGGCGTCGGCGGCCGCCGGCCCGCTGAGCCCCCCCGCGCACACCAGGAGCATGGGCTCGGAGCTGAGGTCGATGTGCTTCTTGTCCTCGATCGTGTCGACGGGCACCGACTTGTAGCAGAGCTCCGAGAGCTTGATCCGGATCTCGCGCGCGGCGAAGCGTCCAGGCCCGCTGCCCACGAGGGTCCAGTGCTGACGGCGCACGGCCAGCGCCGCGCCCTGGCGGATCCGCTCGCGGCTCGTGTCGAGGACCTCGCGCATGCAGCGCGGGAGGTCGCGCAGCCGGAGCAGGTGCTCGCGGAGGTCGGCCTCGCTGAGCGTGCCCGCGAGGTGGGCGAGCTGCAGCGCGAGGAGGTAGCCGGCCACGACCTGGCAATAGAACGCCTTGGTCGAGGCGACGCTCATTTCGACGTCACGCCCGTCGCTGGTGTAGAGCACCCCGTGCGACTTGTCGGCGAGGTCGGAGCCGCGTCGGTTCACGATCCCGATCACCAGGGCGCCCTGCTGGCGCGCGAGGTCGACGGTGCGGTTGGTGTCGGTGGTCGTCCCGCTCTGCGAGACCGCGATCACCAGCGACTGCGGGCCGAGCTGCCCGAGGTAGAACCCGCTGAGCTCGGTGGCCGGCATGCCGCGGACCTCGATCCCGGCGGGGCGGAGGAGCGTGGTCATGAAGTCCGCCGCCGACTCGCCGGCGACGTTGGCGGTGCCCTGCCCGATCACGTAGACCTCGCGCAGGCGGCGCTCGGTGAGCAAGACGCGCAGCGCGGGCGGGATCACGTCGTCGCCGAACAGGAAGCGCGGCTGCGGGTCGAGCTGGAACTTCCCGCGCAGGGTGCGCTCGATCGAGCGCGGCGCCTCGCTGATCTCCTTGAGCAGGTAGTGCGGGAAGCCGGCCCGATCGATGTCCCGGGTCGCGATCGGCGCGCGCTTGAGCTCGCTTGCCTTGACCGGGTTCAGCTTCAGGTCGTCGAAGCAGAAGCGCTCGATCGCCTCGACCCCGCCGCTGGAGCTCAGGGTGATCGCCTCCCCGCGCTCGCCGTCGAGCTTGTAGTACTCCGCGCAGAGCTCCACGATCCCGTAGAGCTCCGACGCGAACAGGAAGCCGCCGCCGGGGAGCAGCCCGACGTAGACCGCTTGGCCGCTGCCGCGCTGGCTGAGGTGCACCCGCGCGGGGTCGGCGCTCGAGATCACGCCGATCGCGGTCGAGCCGTGGAAGGCGCTGCTCGCCGCGCGGAACGCCTCGGCCATGCGCGCCTCGGGGTCGCCGGAGCCGAGGGCGTAGTGCCGCGCCACCTCGAGCGGCACGATCTTGGCGTCGGTGGTGCAGGTCGCCGGGATCGCGAAGGCGGGGGCCAGGCTGGCGTAGTTGTCGATGTCTCCGTTGAGCACGCCGAGCACGATCGTCTCGGGCTGGGGGCTGGTCCGCAGGTCGTTGGCCACCGGGTGGCAGTTGGGCTCGGAGATCACGCCGTTCGAGGCCCAGCGGGTGTGGGCGATCAGCTGAACCTGCGCCCCGGCCTGCCCGAGGAGGCTCAGCAGCAGGCGGTCGGCCCGGACCCGCGCGCGGAGGTCGCGCACGTTGGCGCCGAGCTCGCCCACCTCCTTCGCGACCTTGTGCGCGAAGGCCAGGCTCAGCCCGCCGTCCTCGCCCGCGCTGCGCAGCACGGCGCCGTCGAGCAAGGGCGCGCGCAGCAGGCGCGCCTCGAGGTCTGCGCGCAGGGGCGCGATGCCCGCCTCGGCCTCGGCCACCGCCTGGGGCGCGAAGCTGATCAGGGTCCCCAGCCCGCCGGAGTCGCGCCCGCGGACCTCCAGCCGCTCGAGCTGGTTCAGGATCAGGTTCAGCCGCCAGAGCTCGAACACGAGCTTCGTGCTCGGGCCCTCGACCTCACGCGTGAGGTCGTTGACCGCGTCGAGGTTGCGCAGCGCGTCTTGCTCGAGCCGCCAGGCGATGTCGCGGGCGAGCACCGAGCCCCGGGCGAGGGCTTCGCCGTGGTTGCTGTCGCGGACGTTGCGCGCCGCGGTCAGGCGTTCGTCGATCGCCTCGGCGGCGTGGAGCAGGGCCCCCGCCAGCTCGCGCACCGCCAAGGCCGCCGCGGCGTCGCTGCGCAGGGTGTGCAGCCCTCCCCAGCCGACGAGCTCACGGCTGAGCGACTCGACCCCCGACGCGATCGTGTGCAGGGCGTCGCCCGCGTCGTCGGCTTCGGGGTCGAAGGCCTCGACCTGCCCCAGGGTGGGCCCCAGGCTCGACACGTCGACCCGCGCCGCTGGGTCGAAGGCGCGTAACAGTCCGACAATCCCGCACATAGAACCTCGAGAGGGGGAGCCCCAACGGAGACAGCCCAGAGTTTACCCCACGAGCCCCGCGCTTCGAGGCTCGAGCCTGCGGGGCCCCCGAACCAAGAGCGACGCGACCCTCGGAGCTCGGCTCCGGGGGTCGCGTCGGGTGTGGGCGCCGTGGCTAGCCCGAAGTCTACTCTTCGCCGGCAGCCTGAGCAGCGGCCTCGGCCTGCGCGGCCTCGGCCTGCGCGGCCTCGGCCTTGTCGGCCGCGGCCTGCAGCTCGGCGGCCTTGGCCGCGTTGCGCGTGGGAGCCGGGGCCCCCTCCTCGAGCGCCCGCCGCAGCGAGAGCCCGATCTTGCGCTCGTCGGAGTCGACCTTGATCACCGACACGTGCACGTGGTCGCCCGGCTGGACGACGGTCTCCGGGTTGTCGACCTTGTGCTCAGCCAGCTCGCTGACGTGCAGCAGGCCCTCGACCCCGAGCTCGAGCTCGACGAAGACGCCGAAGTTGGTGACCTTGGTCACGTCGCCCTCGACGATCTCGCCCACGTTGTACTTGTTGGGGATCGTGCGGTCCCAGGGATCCTCCTCGAGCTGCTTCATGCCCAGGGCGATCCGCTTCTTCTCCTGGTCGACCGCGATCACGACGGCCTTGACCTCTTGACCCTTCTCGAGGATCTCCGAGGGGTGCACGACCTTCTTGGTCCAGCTCAGGTCGCTGACGTGCAGCAGGCCGTCGATCCCCTCCTCCAGCTCGACGAAGGCGCCGTAGTTGGTGAGGTTCCGCACCACGCCGGTGACCTCCTTGCCGGGGGGGTACTTGTCGTCGACCAGCGACCAAGGGTTGACCTCGATCTGCTTCATGCCGAGGCTGATCTCTTGCTTGTGCGGGTTCACGTCGAGGATCACGACCTCGACCTTGTCGCCGATCTGCACCACGTCGGAGGGGTGGTTGATGCGCTTGGTCCACGACATTTCGCTGACGTGCACCAGGCCCTCGACGCCCTCCTCGAGCTTCACGAACGCGCCGTAGCTGAGGATGTTGACCACCGCGCCCGAGAACTTCGCGCCCACGGGGTACTTCGCCTGAATGTTCTCCCAGGGCGACTCGGAGAGCTGCTTGATGCCCAGCGAGATCCGCTCCGTCTTGGAGTCGATCTTGAGCACCTTGACCGAGACCGTGTCGTTGATCTTGAGCACCTCGCTGGGGTGGTTGACCCGGCCCCAGGACATGTCGGTGATATGGCACAGGCCGTCGATCCCGCCCAGGTCGATGAACGCGCCGAAGTCGGCCAGGTTCTTGACCTGACCCTCGATGGTCGCGCCCTCGTGGAGCTTCTCGAGCAGGTCCTTCTTCTTGGTCTCGCGCTCTTCCTCGAGCAGCTTGCGCCGCGAGACGACGATGTTCATGCGCGCTTCGTCGATCTTGATGATCTTGCACTCGATGTCGCGGCCGATCCAGTCGCCGACCTCGGTCACGCGGCGGATGTCGATCTGCGAGGCCGGCAGGAACACGGGCACGCCGATGTCGATCAGCAGGCCGCCCTTGATCTTGCGGGTGACCTTGCCCTTGACGGTGTCGCCCTTGCCGAACTCCTCGATGACCCGCTCCCAGCCCTTCTGGCGATCTGCCTTGCGCTTGGAGAGCATGATCAGGCCGGACTCGTCCTCGACGGCCTCGAGCAGCACGTCGACGTAGTCGCCGATGTCGATCTCGTCCTGGTTCTTCCACTCGTCGATCGGGATCACGCCCTCGGACTTGTAGCCCACGTCGACGATCACGTCCTCGCCCACGATGTTCAGGACGCGGCCCTTGATGATCTTGTCCTTTTGGATGTCCTGGACCGAGGTGTTGTAGAGCGACTCGAGGCGGTTCTCGGCGTCGGCACCCATGGTCTCGTCGAAGAGCCGCTCGAGCTCTTCCTTCTTCAGGTCGTATTTCTTGACCAGTTCGTTGATTGCCATCTGGCTTGAATCTCAATCGCCCACGAGGGGCAGGGACCGTCGCTGGGTTCACACGCTCGGCTGCACGGGGACGGTGGCTTCCGTGCAGGGCGGGGGCCGATTGGCCCCAAAGTTTTTGTAAGCAGGGGTTTTACACCATCTGCGGGCCGCCACAACCCCCAATTTGGCCTCGTTCGGCCTCGTTCGGCCTCGGCCTCGGACCCGGACTCACTCGGCGCCCCGCTCGAGGGGGTCGAGCGGGGGGGGCGCTCAGAGGATGAAGCGCGAGAGGTCCTCGTCGGCCACGAGGTCGGCCAGGCGCTCGGTGACGTAGTCGCGGGTGACCTCGACCTCGTCGCCGCGGCGGTCGGGGCCCTCGAACAGGAGCTGCTCGAGCAGCTTCTCGAGCAGGGTGTGCAGGCGGCGGGCGCCTATGTCCTGGGTGCGGTCGTTGACGTCGCGGGCGAGCTCGGCCAGCGCGGCGACGCCGTCGTCGGTCCAGCGCAGGGTCACGCCCTCGGTCGCGAGCAGCGCGCTGTACTGCTTGGTCAGCGCGGCCTCGGGCTCGAGCAGGATCCGCTTGAACTCCTCGACGCCCAGGGGGGCGAGCTCGACCCGGATCGGGAAGCGGCCCTGGAGCTCGGGGATCAGGTCGGAGGGCTTGGCGAGGTGGAAGGCGCCGGCGGCGACGAAGAGCACGTGGTCGGTCTTGACCGCGCCGTAGCGGGTCTGGACGGTGGTCCCCTCGACCACGGGCAGCAGGTCGCGCTGCACGCCCTGCCGGCTGACCTCGCCCTGGCGGCCCGCCTGCTCCTGGCCCACCGCGATCTTGTCGATCTCGTCGAGGAACACGATCCCGTCGGACTCGGCGCGATCGACCGCGCGCGCGCTGGCCTTGTCGTGGTCGATCCGGGCCTCGGCTTCTTGCTCGGTGAGCACGCGCAGCGCGTCGGGGACCTTCAGCGTCTTGAGCGCGGGCTTCATGGACCCGAGCTTCTCGAACATTTGCCGCAGGTCGATCCCGCCGGGGCCGCCGGGGCCGCCGGGGCCGCCAGGGCCCAGCGCGCCGAACATGGGCCCCGCGGGGGCCTGACCGCGGGTCGTGACCTCGACCTCGCGCTCGTCGAGCTTGCCCTCGCGGAGCATGCCGCGGAAGCGCTCGCGGGTCGCCTTGCGCCGCTCCTTGTCGCCGGCCGCCGACTCGTCGGGCGGCACCAGCAGGTCGAGCAGCTTCTCCTCGGCGGCGCGCTCGGCCTCGACGCGCACGTCGCGGGCCATCTCGCGCTTGACCAGGGCCAGGCTGGCCTCGACCAGGTCGCGCACGATGCTCTCCACGTCGCGGCCGACGTAGCCGACCTCGGTGAACTTGCTCGCCTCGACCTTGATGAACGGCGAGCGCACGAGCTGGGCCATGCGCCGCGCGATCTCGGTCTTGCCCACGCCGGTGGGGCCGATCAGGATGATGTTCTTGGGGTGGACCTCGTCCTTGAGCGAGCCGGTGAGCTGCTTGCGCCGCCAGCGGTTGCGCACCGCGATCGCGACCGCGCGCTTGGCGTCTTGCTGGCCGACGATGAACTTGTCGAGCTCGCCCACGAGCTCGCGGGGGGTGAACTCGAGGCTCACGAGGCGCTCCCCAGCTCGAGGATCTGCAGGTTGGCGTTGGTGTAGACGCAGGTCTCCGCCGCGATCTCGAGGCTCGAGCGCACGATCTCGACGGCGCTGAGCTGCGGGGCGTGGCGCAGCAGGGCCCGCGCCGCCGAGGCGGCGAAGGCGCCGCCCGAGCCGATCCCGACCACGCCGTCGGAGGGCTCGATCACGTCGCCGTTGCCCCCGATCAGGAGCGAGGTCTCGGCGTCGGCCACGGTGATCAGCGCCTCGAGCCGGCGCAGCGCGCGGTCGGTGCGCCAGTCCTTGGCGAGCTCGACCGCGGCGCGCTTCAGCCGCGACGAGGCCGCCTCGAGCTTGGCCTCGAAGCGCTCGATCAGCGCCAGCGCGTCGGCGGCGCCGCCGGCGAAGCCGCAGAGGACCTTGCCCCCGCGCAGCGCGCGGACCTTGACCGCGTTGTGTTTGACGACGGTCTGCCCGAGGCTGACCTGCCCGTCGCCGCCGAGGGCGACCTGCCCGTTGTGGCGCACGGAGAGGATCGTGGTGGAGCGAATCTTCATGGGCCCAAGCCTACTCGCCTGGAGCCCAGCGACCAGCCATGACGCGGGCGCCGCTCCCGAAGGACGCGACCGGGATCGCGTGCTTAGATAGGGGCGGTGAAGGGTTACGCCGAGATCTACGCCGACGCCAAGCAGGCGCTCGCCCACCCGGAGAAGCTCCTCAGCGAGCTCGACCGGGTGCTCGCCGCGGCGCAACCCGAGGTGGACCGCGTCGCCGACGCCGTCCGCGAGGCCGAGATGGCCCTGGTCGCCCGGCTCGACCCCTGGTGGACCGGGCGGCCTCAGCCCAACATTCACGCCGCGGTGCTGCGGATCGTCGACAACCTCCACGACCCCCTGGTGGTCGGGCTCGCGCTGCGCCTGGCGGCCGGCTACGCCCGTCAGGGAAGGGTCGACGACGACGCCTACCGGCTCGCGATCCTCGCGGGCCGCCTGGAGGGCACCGGGCTGCCCCACCCCGACGCGAGCTACGCCCAGGAGGGCCGCCGCCACTGCGAGCGCGCGCTCTTCGTCCCCAGCCACGCCTACGCCTACGAGCTGGTGCGGCACCTGCCGTATCCCGACGCCGCCGAGCAGGCGCGGCAGGCGCTCGCCCGGGGCAACGCCCCCCTGGCGGTGATGTTCGCCGAGCTGAGCCTGGTGGCGGCCCTCGACAGCTGGTACCTCGGCCCGCCGCTGCCCAACATCGAGAAGGCCCTGGTGCGCTACCGCGAAGAGCGCCCGCCGGAGCTGCTCGAGCTCGCGATCGTGCTCGCCCGGTCCTACGTCAGCGGCGAGTTCGTCGACCTCCGCGCGCGGGATCACGTGCGCGCGGTGCTCGACGGCGAGGAGGTCAAGCACCTCAGCCCCGACGAGGCGATCCGCTGCCGGGAGTTCGTCGACCGCGACTGCTTCGACTACCCCTACGAGGTCCTCTACCGGCGGGTCAAGACCCAGGACTTCGCCGAGCTCCAGGAGGCGGTCTCGCGCCGCACCCGCGCGGGGTCGCTCGAGGTCGCGCAGCGCATGTGCGAGATGTTCCTCGTGCGCAGGCTCGCCGACTGGCGCTTCGGCGAGGCGGAGCCGCGGATCGAGCGGGCGCTGCTGCTCGGGCGCGCGCAGCTCGAGGGCGAGCAGGCCCTGGCGGCGGAGGTCGAGTGGGCGCTCTACACCCTGGCCGGGCTCTACCTGGCCGGGCTCCACGGACCGAAGGCCGCCCGCGAGCTGGTGCGCGCGGTGATCGCCCAGGCCCCCGACCACGCAGCGCTGGTGGCCTCGATCCAGGCCGCGGGGATCCCCGCCGACGTGAGCGTCGCCGAGCTGGCCGAGGTCTACCGCGAGACGGTGGACATCGAGGCCCGGGTCGAGGCCTTCCGCGCGCAGTGCGACGCGCTGGGCGGCCTCAACGACTACGAGCGCGCGGCCTACCGCGAGGTGCTCGAGTTCCTCGAGCAGGGCGACGGGTGGCTGCTCTCGAACCTCTCGCGGACCCTCGGCGACCTGGTGGGCTCCGCGGCCCCCCAGGGGCTCGTGCGCAGCGCGACCGCCGCGGTCGAGAACGCGCTGCGGGTCGCCAACGGCGGCGCGGGCTCGCTCCTGCGCCGCGACCGGATCCTGGCCGAGCTCGCCCGCCGCGACCCGGCCCTGCGCTCCCTCGACCGCCTGCGCGAGGCCAAGCTCGAGCTGCTCGACGAGGTGGCCTGGGCGATCACCCGCGAGAACCGAATCGCGGCCGCCCTCGAGGGCTTCGGCTGCGGGCTGGGCGGCCCGACGCTGCTCCTGGTCGACCTCCCGGTGCTGATCCTGGTCAACCTCAACGCGATCGCGGCGGTGGCGACCGCCTACGGCTTCGACCCCGAGGGACCCGAGGAGCGCGACCTGGCCCTGGCGATCCTCTCCGGCGGCGCGGAGGCCCTGGCGCAGCTCGCGACCCTCGAGCACGAGCGCGACCCCGACGCCCTCGAGGCCATGCTGCGCAAGCACCTCACCGGGAACACCGCCCTCGCCCTGCACGCGGGCGCGGCCCGCGCCGCGCTCCGCCTGCTGCGCCAGAAGCTGCTGCAGGTGATCCCGATCCTCGGCGGCGCGGTGGGCGCCGGGCTCAACTTCCACTACACCGCGACCACCACCCGCACCGCCGTCATGGCCTACCGCCTGCGCTGGCTGGTCCGCCGCTTCGAGGGCCGAGGCTAAGCATGGACGTCCCGCCCCCGTTCTCGACCGTGATCGGCCACGCGCGCGCCAAGGCGCAGGTCCAGCGGGCCCACGCGGCCGGCCGGCTCACGGGCTCGCTGCTCCTGGTCGGCCCGGCCGGGATCGGGCGCACGCGCTTCGCCGCCGAGGTCGCGCGCCTGTTCGTCGACCCCGCGGGCGGCGCCGGCCCCGCCGGCGGCCGGGTGCTGCGCGGGACCCACGCCGACTACCAGCAGATCGTCCCCGCCGCCGACCGGGCGACGATCTCGATCGAGCAGGTGCGCGAGACCCTGGAGGAGATGTCCAAGGCCCCGGTCGAGGGGCACGGGCGCGCCTTCGTGTTCGAGCCCGCCGACTCCCTGGGCGAGGCGGCGCAGAACGCGCTGCTCAAGGGCCTCGAGGAGCCCTCGCCGCGGACCCTGGTGATCCTGATCGCGCACACCGTCGACGAGCTCTTGACCACGATCGCGTCGCGCTGCCAGGTGATCGAGCTCAAGCCCCTGAGCCGCGAGGAGGTGCTCGAGGTCCTGCGCGCCCAGGGCGTCTCCGCCGCCGAG
>JAGQRJ010000901.1 GCA_020425635.1 Planctomycetota bacterium
AGCTCGGGGAGGCGAGCGCCGCCTTCCACGCCGAGCTCGGCCGGGTCGTGGCCGGCCTCGGCTTGGGCCTGCTCGTGACCGTGGGCCCGCTGGCCCGCGAGCTCGCCCGCGCGGCGCGCGAGGCGGGCATGCCCGACGAGCGGATCGCGAGCGTCGGCAGCGCCGACGAGGTGCTCGCCGCGCTCCAGCCCCGGCTCGCTCACTTCCGCACCGCGCTGTTCAAGGGCTCGCGCGGAGCCCGCCTCGAGCGCGCGGTCGACTCCCTCCGGCTGCACCTGGCCCCCGCTCGCGGCGCGGCCTAGAAGGACCCACCCATGTTCGCCTCGCTCCTCGAGTCTCCCTTCCTGCGCGCGTCCCTCGCCGCCGCCACCGCCCTCGCCGCGGTGGCGTTCTTGATCCCGTGGCTCGCCAACGCCGCGCGGCGTCGGCAATACGGCGACCGCGACGACAAGTCGGACTCCGACACCCTGAACCAGCTCCACAAGGGCAAGCGCCGGACCCCGATCGTGGGCGGGATCGCCATGCTCGGCGCGCTCTGCGCCTCGAGCCTGACCTGGGCGAGCTGGAGCGAGCCCACGGTGTGGATCCTGCTCCTTGTCGCGGTGGGGCTCGCCGCCCTCGGGCTCTGGGACGACGTGGCCAAGACCTTCGGCGCCAAGCGCACCCAGGGCCTCTCGCCGCGGGCCAAGCTGCGCGGACAGCTGGGGATCGGGCTCGGCCTCGGCGCGCTGCTGCTGCTCATGTCGGCCTACGGCTGGGGCGAGGGGGTGTGGTCTTCGGCCGCGCTGACCGAGCTCAGCCTGCCCTGCACCCGCTGGGCGCTGCCCCTGGGCAGCGTGGGCTTCTTGCTGTTCACGGCGCTGCTCCTCACCGGGAGCAGCAACGCGGTGAACCTCACCGACGGCCTCGACGGCCTCGCCGGCGGCTGCAGCCTGGTGGCCTACGGCGTCTACTTCGTGCTCCTGAGCCTGGCCGCCGACCCGATCCTCTCCGCCCGCCTCGGCCTGACCGCGGCCCCCGGCGCCGGCGAAGCCGCGATCGTGCTCGGGGCGCAGTTCGGCGCGCTGACCGGCTTCCTCGTGTTCAACCGCCACCCGGCGCAGGTGTTCATGGGCGACACGGGCTCCTTGCCCCTCGGCGGGCTGCTCGCCGCGGCCGCCGTGCTCTGCAAGCAGGAGCTGCTCCTGGCGCTGGTCGGCGGCGTGTTCGTGGCCGAGGCGCTCTCGGTCATGCTCCAGGTCGCGAGCTTCAAGCTCACCGGGCGCCGCGTGTTCCGCTGCGCCCCCCTGCACCACCACTTCGAGTTCAAGGGCTGGCCGGAGACCCTGGTCGTGAACCGCTTCCACGCGGCCGCCCTGATCCTCGGCGGCCTGGGGCTGTGGGCCTCGCTGGGCGGCGTCTCGTGATCCGCACCCGCCCGCAGACCACCGCCCGCGGCCTGACCTTCGTGGTCGGCGTGCTCGTCGCCCTCGGGGTGATCCTGATCTACTCCTCGAGCTCGGTCCTCATGCTCAACAAGGCCCAGGACCCCACGCGCTTCCTGCGCAAGCAGCTCCTGTTCGTGGTGCTCGCCGGATCCTCCTTCGCCCTCGCGCGCCACACCCGCCTGACCACCCTCCGCCGCCACGCGTGGTCCCTGCTCGGGGTCACCGCGCTGCTGCTCGTGGCCGTGCTGATCCCGGGGATCGGCCGGCGGGTCAACGGCGCCAGCCGCTGGATCCCCCTCGGCGGCTTCAACATGCAGCCGAGCGAGCTCGCCAAGCTCGGGCTGCCGCTGTTCCTCGCGGCCTACTGCTCGGGACGCCGCGAGGCGCTGGGCACGCTCAAGGGCGCCCTGCCCGCGCTGGGCGCGATCGCCGGGGTCGTGGGCCTGATCGCGATCGAGCCCGACATGGGCACCGCCATGCTCGTCGGCTGCGTCTCGGTCGCGATCCTGCTCGCGGCCGGGGTCAAGCTGCGGCACCTCCTGCTGTGCGCGGTGCCTGGCCTCATGGGCCTGTTCGTGTTCGCCCTGACCAAGCTCGACTACATTTGGCGCCGGATCCACGCGTTCATGGACCCCGCGGGCAACGACGTGGCCTACCAGACCAACCAGTCGGTGATCGCGATCGGGTCGGGCGGGCTGTTCGGGGTCGGGCTGGGGGCCAGCGAGCAGAAGCGCGCCTTCCTCCCCGAGCTGCACACCGACTTCATCTTCGCCCTCGTCGGCGAGGAGCTCGGCTTCTGCGGCGGGCTGTTCGTGATCGGCTGCTTCGCCGCGCTGATCGTGCTCGGCATGCGCGCGGTCGAGCGCGCCCACGACCAGTTCTCCATGCTCCTCGGGCAGGGGATCCTGCTCGTGCTGGGGATCCAGAGCCTGCTCAACCTGGCCGTGGCCACGCAGTCGATCCCGCCCAAGGGGATCGCGCTCCCCTTTCTCTCCTACGGTGGCTCGTCCTTGATCAGCTGCGCCGCCGCCATGGGGATCCTCGTGCGGATCGCGGCCCAGGGCCGCCCGGAGGCCCCCGGCGCCGAGCCCGCCGCGAGCGAGGCGCCGGACTCGGCGCCCGCGCCCGCCCTGGCCTGAGCGCCGGGCAGC
>JAGQRJ010000902.1 GCA_020425635.1 Planctomycetota bacterium
GCCCCCCGCGCTGCGGGAGCGCCGGGAGCGGGTCGCGGCCATGGTCGAGGCCGGCCGCGCAGACGCGCGGGCGGGGCGCTACGCCGCGGCGATCGAGCGCTACGACGAGGCGCTCGCGCTCGACCCGGGCTGCGCCGACGCCTACGCGGGGCGCGGCGCGAGCAAGGCCACGCTCGGGAGCTCCGCCGAGGCGATCGCGGACTTCGACGCAGCCCTGGCGCTGGATCCGAACCACGCCGACGCCTGCCTCGACCGCTCGATCGTCAACGCCGCGCTCGGCCGCTACCCCGAGGCGATCGCCGACTGCACCCGCGCGCTCGCGCTGAACCCGGCCGAAGCCCGGGCCTACCTCAACCGCGCGGTGTGCAACGCAGAGCTCGGCCTCCTGCCCGAGGCCCTCGCCGACTTCGACGCCGCCCTCGAGCTCGACCCGCGGAACGCCCAGGCCCGGATCAACCGCGGGCTCTGCTGCGCGCACATGCGCCACTTCGAGGAGGCGATCCGGGACTACGACGAGGCGATCGCGCTCGACCCGGGCAACGCCTGGGCCTTTCACAACCGCGGCGCGAGCAAGGCCGAGCTGGGGCGCCAGGCCGAGGCCCTCGAGGACTACGACTGGGCGCTGGGCCTCGACCCGCGCAACGCCGCGACCTACCTCAACCGCGCCTCGTGCCGGGACGCGCTCGGCCGCCACGCGGAGGCGCTCGAAGACTTCGACAAGGCCCTCGAGCTCGGCCTGCCCTCCGCCCAGGCCGGCTACGCGACCCGCGCGCGGGCCCGGGCCGCCGCCAAGCTGGAGGCCGGGCCGCGGCCCCGCTAGCCCGCCGGCGCGGCCCCCGGGCAGTGAGTAGGCTGTGGTTCATGCAGGTTGGGCCCTACGTGCTCCACTCGGAGCTCGGCCGTGGAGGCATGGCCACGGTCTACCGCGCGAGCGACGCCGCGGGCGAGGTCGTGGCGCTGAAGCTCCTGCACCTGGACCTGGCCGGCGTGCCCCAGTCGCGCCAGCGCTTCCTGCGTGAAGCGCAGGCGCTGACTCGCCTGCGCCACCCCGGGGTCGTCCGGCTCCTCGACAGCGGCGAACACCAGGGGACCCCCTGGCTCGCCCTCGAGTTCGTCGAGGGCACGAGCCTCCAAGACCGGCTGCGCCGCGGCCCGCTCGCCGTGGACGAGGCGGTGCGCCTCGCCCAGCAAATGGCTTCGGCCCTGGCCTACGTCCACGGCTGCGGCGTCTTGCACCGCGACCTCAAGCCCGACAACGTGCTCCTCAGGCGCGGCCAGGCCCTGCTCACCGACTTCGGGCTCGCCCTCGAGGAGGCGCTCGAGGCGAGTCGCTTGACGCGCACGGGAGCCTTCGTCGGGACCCCCGGCTACTGGGCCCCGGAGCAGGCGCGGGGTGAGAAGGCGCGGATCGGCCCCCCGTCGGACGTCTACGGCCTCGGCGCGGTGCTCTACGCCTGCCTCACCGGACACGCCCCGGTCCAGGCGAGCTCGATCCAGGAGTTCCTCGCCAAGACCGAGCAGGTGATCCCCCCGCCCCGCGCCGTGCGCCAGGACGTCCCCGCGTGGGTGAGCGCGCTGTGCGTGCGCTGCCTGGCCCAGGAGCCCGAGCGCAGGCCGAGCACCGACGAGCTCCTGGGCCTGCTCGGCGAGGGCCCCGAGCCGCCGAGCCGGCCCGGGCTGGCGCCGTTCGCCCTGGGCCTCGCGGTCGCGCTCGCCCTGGGGGCC
>JAGQRJ010000903.1 GCA_020425635.1 Planctomycetota bacterium
CGCCGAACCACTCCATGGTGCGCGGGGCCTGGGCGTGGCCGTCGCGCCAGCGGATCGGCTCGCCCTGGCCGTCGACGAGCTCGCCTCCGACCGCGCGCAAGAGCGCCTGGCCCGCGGCGAAGTCCCAGCTCGCGAGCACGTTGTAGACGCACACCCCTCCCAGGGCGCGGCCCGCCGCGGCCAACGCGAAGCGGGTGGCCACGCTCCCGCACCCCGCGAGGCCGGCGGGCGCCACCGCGCTCGCGGCGCGGGCGCGGACCTTGCCGCGCAGCAAGGGCGACACCAGGAGCTGGGCGCCCGCGTCACTGAAGCTCGGCGCGGGAGGGTCGACGGCCTCCCCGTCGACCCGCAGCGGGCCGCCCTCGGCCCAGGCCACGAGGAGCCCCTCCGCGCCGGTGAGCTCGCTTGCGAGCGGCGCGTAGACGACGCCCAGCGGGAGCGCCGCGCCCACCGCGAGCCCGATCGAGATCGAGGTGTCGCGCGAGCCCTGCAAGAAGTGGTGCGTCCCGTCGTGGGGGTCGATATGCCACACCCGCCCCGAGGTCCCCGGGCGCGTCGGCAGCTCCTCGCTCACGATCGTGTCCGTGGGAAACAGCGCGCCCAGGCGCGCCACGAGCAGCTCGCAGATCTCGTCGTCGACGTCGGCGTGGTAGCCCTCGCCCCGAGGCCCGCCGTCGCGTCGCGCCTCGCTGCGCAGCAGCTCCCCCGCGGCGCGCGCCGCGTCGCTGACCGCCTCGAGCTCTGCCTGCACGTCCATGCCACCGCCTGATCCATCCTACCGGGCCGGTGCTCGGCGCAACCCTCGCGGTCCCTGGCGAGTAGATTGGGCCCATGGATCAGCCCGCAGACGAGCACGACGAGCGCGACGAGGGAGACCCCGAGGGCGCCGAGTCCGCGCCCGAGCGGCCGCTGAGCGCCGACGAGCACGAACCCCTGCGCGTGAGCCCGCCGCAGAACTTCAACCCGATCTTCGGCACCTGGGGCGGCGGGGGCTACCAGGTCATGAGCGAGGTCGAGGTCGCGCCGCGCGACGTGCTGCTCGAGGTCCGCGGCTCGAGCACCGCGCGCCTGGCCCTCCTGCTCTGCATGACCCTCGGCGCGCCGCTCTTGTGCCTGCTCCCCGCGGCCGCCGAGTGGGTCACCCGCGAGATCCCCGCGCGCTTCGACGTCTCTCCCCTCGCCGTGATCGTGGCCGTGGGCTGCACGGGCCTGCTCGTGCTCGGGCTGCTGGTGGCCAGCGGCGCCTCGTCGCTCCTGAGCCAGGGGCGCGCGGTGTTCACCGAGCAAGGCGTGCTGCGCGACCGCCCCGGAGGCAGCCTGTTCGTCCCCTGGGGCGAGATCACCGGCTACCGGGCCTCGGCCGAGGCCTTCGTCGCGCTGCTCGGCGAGCCCGGGATCCTGGTCAGCGTGCCTACGGCCAGCGACGAGGACCGGGGCCGTGTGCTCGAGATCCTCGACCGGCGCGGCGTGCCGCGGGTCAGTTAGCCGGCGAACTCACCCCGCCGTGGCGAGGTCGCGGCCTAGCGGATTCCGTAGGCGAGCAGCGCGTCGGCCACGCGGAGGAAGCCCGCGAGGTTCGCGCCGCGCACGTAGTCCACCCGCCCGTCCCCGTCTTCGCCGTAGCGCACGCACTTGGCGTGGATCGCGTCCATGATCGCGTCCATGCGCTCGAGGACCCGCTCCTTGGACCAGCTCTCGCGCTGGGAGTTCTGCGTCTGCTCGAGCCCGCTGGTGGCGACCCCGCCCGCGTTGGCCGCCTTGCCCGGGCCGATCGTGACGCGTTGCTCCTGGAACAGGTGCAGCGCCTCGCGCGAGGTGGGCATGTTGGCGCCCTCGCACACGACCTTGACCCCCCCCGCGATCAAGGCGCGCGCGGCGGGCGCGTCGAGCTCGTTTTGCGTGGCGCAAGGCAGCGCGACTTCGCAAGGGAGGTCCCAGGGCGTCGCCCCGGGCTTGTACTCGAGCCCGCTCAGGGCCTCGGGGGCCTCGGCCAGGCGGCCGTAGCGCTCCTCCTTGAGCGCGCGGATCCACTCCCACTGCTCGGGGGTGAAGCCCGTCGGCGCGTGGAGGCAGCCCCCGGAGTCGCTGAGCGAGACGACCGTGGCCCCGCTGTCCATGGCGCGCCGGGCGGCGTGCAGGGCCACGTTCCCCGCGCCGCTGACCACCACGCGCTTGCCCTCGAGGCTCTGCCCGACGTGCTGCAGCATGTTCTGGCAGAAGCGCACGCAGCCGTAGCCGGTGGCGACGACCCGACCCTCGCTGCCGCCGTAGCTCAGCGCCTTGCCGGTCATGGAGCCGCTCCAGTGGTTCGCGAGCCGGGTGTAGTGCCCGAACAGGAAGCCGATCTCTCGCGGGCCCACGCCGATATCGCCCGCCGGCACGTCGGTGTCTTCGCCCATGTGGCGGTAGAGCTCGGTCATGAACGACTGACAGAAGCGCATGATCTCGCGCTCGCTCCTGCCCTTGGGGTCGAAGTCCGCGCCGCCCTTGGCGCCCCCCATGGGCAGCCCGGTGAGGCTGTTCTTGAAGGTCTGCTCGAAGCCGAGGAACTTGAGCACGTCGAGGTTCACGGTGGGGTGGAAGCGCAACCCGCCCTTGTAGGGGCCGAGGGCGTTCGTCCACTGCACGCGGTAGCCGCGGTTTACGTGCACGCCGCCGTGGTCGTCTTCCCAAGACACGCGGAACGAGATCACCCGGTCGGGCTCGAGCAGGCGCGAGAGGATCGCGTTCTCCCGGTAGGCGGAGGTCGAGGCCACGAAGGGCACGACCGAGTGCAGGACCTCCTCGGCGGCCTGATAGAAGGTCGGCTGCTCGGGGTCGCGCTCGCGCACGGTCTCGAGCAGGGTCTGGGTCAGGTCGTCTTCAGGAGACATGGGCACCGCGTTTCGTGGAGGACACGCGCCTAGGGTCGGTGCCCTCGTACGCGGGCGCAACCCGCAAGGCACGCCGGGTCGACCCCGGGCGCTTGCCGTTGTCCGACCCTGCCCCTAAACTCACGTCCTCTCGGAGGTTCCGCGTGCGAATCGTCCTCGCGTTCCAAGCGTTCTTCGCCATTCTGTTCACGGGCAAGGCCCCGCTCAAGGCCCTGCCTCCTCCGCCGGAGCCCAAGCCCGACGAGGAGCTGGCCAAGCGCCAGGCCGTACAGAAGGAGCTCGACGAGGTCCGCAAGGAGCTCAAGGAGCTCAAGGCCAGCGAGAAGGCGCTGCGGGGCGAGCACGAGGCGCTCACCGTGCAGCACAAGGCCGCGAGCGAGGAGCTCGCCGCGCTCAAGGCCGACAGCTCGGGCCACGCGGCCGAGGTCGAGTCGGCCAAGGAGCTCGCCGCCAAGGAGGCGGCCGCGGCCCAGGAGGCGCTGAAGAAGGAGCGCGACGAGGCCCGCGCGGCCCTCGAGGCCGCCCAGGCCGAGGTCGGGGAGAAGACCAAGCGCCTCGAGGAGCTCAAGGCGAGCGCCGAGGCGGCGGGCGGGAAGCTCAAGCAGGCCCGCGACGACGGCGCGCTGGCGCTGCTCGGCTGGCTCCAGCGCGAGGGCCGGCTGATCGACTTCCTCCGCGAGTCGATCGACGACTACGAAGACGACCAGGTCGGCGCCGCGGTGCGCGCGATCCACAGCGGCTGCCGCAAGGTCCTCGACGAGGCCCTCGCCCTGCAGCCGATCCTCGAGGGCGACGAGAACGAGCCGGTGACGGTGCCCAGCGGCTTCGACCCCGTGGCGATCTCGCTCTCGGGGAACGTCAAGGGCGACCCGCCCTTCAAGGGCACGCTCATGCACCACGGGTGGCGCACCGAGACGGTCAGCGTCCCCGTCCCCGAGACCGTAGATCCACGAGTGCTGGCGCCAGCGGAGGTCGAGCTGTGAGCGAGGAGACCCCATACGTCGTCGGGATCGACCTGGGCACCACCAACTGCGCGATCGCCTACGTCGACACCGAGCCCGACCCCGAGAACCCGGACGTGGTGGGCGACGTCGAGGTGTTCGAGATCGAGCAGCTCGTGCGCTCGGGCACGACCAAGGGCCTGATCCAGCTGCCCTCGGCGCTCTACCTCCCCGGCGAGGAGGTCGCGGAGAAGGCCATGGTGCTCCCCTTCGAGGGGCCGGCCGAAGGCACGATCCACGGCCAGTTCGCCCTCGACCAGGGCAGCAAGGTCCCGCACCGCCTGGTGTCGTCCTCGAAGTCCTGGCTCTGCCACTCCGGGGTCGACCGCCGCGGTCCGATCCTGCCCTGGGGCAGCGACGCCGAGGAGGTGGCCAAGATCTCGCCGCAGGAGGCCGCGCGGCGCCTGCTGCTCTACCTGCGCTCGGCCTGGGACGCGACCATGGCCGAGGACGAGCCCGCCTACGAGCTCGCCAAGCAGGAGATCTTCCTCACCGTGCCGGCGTCCTTCGACCCCGAGGCGCGCGACCTGACCGTCGAGGCCGCCCGCAAGGCGGGGCTGACCAAGGTCACCCTGCTCGAGGAGCCCCAGGCCGCGTTCTACAGCTGGATCGAGCAGCAGGCCGACGGCTGGCGCGACCAGCTCGCGGTCGGCGACCAGGTGCTCGTGTTCGACGTGGGCGGCGGCACCACCGACCTGACGCTGATCTCGGCCTCCGAAGAAGACGGCAACCTCGTGCTCGAGCGGGTCGCGGTCGGCGATCACCTCCTGCTCGGCGGCGACAACATGGACCTCGCCCTGGCCCACGTCGCCGCGCAGAAGCTCGGGGGGAACCTCGACGCCTGGCAGTCGCGCGCGCTGTGGCTCGCGGCGCGCAAGGCCAAGGAGCAGCTGCTCTCCGACCCCGAGAAGGAGAGCGCCGACGTCGTGATCCTCGGGCGCGGGAGCAAGCTGATCGGCGGCTCGCAGAAGACCCAGCTGACCCGCGAAGACATGGACGCGGTCGTGGTCAACGGCTTCTTCCCCGCCTGCAGCCTCGACGACCGCCCGCTCAAGCGGCGCGGCGCGGGCCTCAGCGAGCTCGGCCTGCCCTTCGAGGCCGACCCCGCGATCACCAAGCACGTGGCCGCCTTCCTCGGGCGGCAGCAAGGCGAGGGCGACGCGGTCTACCCCAGCGCGGTCCTGTTCAACGGCGGCGTGTTCAAGGGGACCACCGTCCGTGAGCGCGCGGTCGAGGTGCTCAACGGCTGGCTGAAGTCGGCCAAGCGCGACCCGCTCAAGCCGCTCACCGGCGAGGACCTCGACCTCGCGGTCGCGCGCGGCGCCGCCTACTACGGGCTCGTGCGCCGCGGACGCGGGGTGCGGATCCGCGGGGGCACGGCGCGCACCTACTACGTGGGGATCGAGTCGACCATGCCCGCGGTGCCCGGCATGCCGCCCCCGCTCAAGGCGCTGTGCGTGGCCCCCTTCGGCATGGAGGAGGGCTCGACCGCCGAGATCAGCGCGCGCGAGTTCTCGCTGCTCGTGGGCGAGCAGGCCGAGTTCCGCTTCCTCGGCTCAACGGTGCGCAAGGAGGACCAGCCCGGGCAGCTGCTCGACCGCTGGGACGAAGGCGAGCTCGAAGAGCTGAGCCCGCTGCAGGTGACCCTCGAGCCCGGCGAGGGTCACGCGGGAGGGAGCATGTTGCCCGTGACCCTCAGCTCCGCCGTGACCGAGATCGGGACCCTCGAGGTGCACTGCGTCAGCCGCGACGGTGACCGCTTCAAGCTGGAGTGGAACGTGCGCGAGGGCGAGGACGAAGCGTAGCCCGTGGCGGCTGAGCCCAACCCCCGCGGGCACACCCGCGCGATCAAGCGCCGCGCCCCGACCGGGGAGCAGCAGAAGACCCGCTACGTGGTCGGGGTCGACCTCGGGACGACGAACACGGCCCTGGCCTTCGTCGACCGGCGCTCGGGGCGCAAGGCGCGCGAGGTGCGCCCGTTCCCGATCGAGCAGCTCACCGAGCCCGGGATCTGTCAGCCCTGCCGGACCCTGCCCTCGGCGCTCTACCTGCGCGGGACGCACGAGCTCACCGACGCCCAGGTCCAGCTGCCCTGGGGGCCGTCGGGCGGCGCGGTGGTCGGGACCCTCGCCCGCGTGCAGGGGGCCAAGGCGCCGCAGCGCCTGATCACCTCGGCCAAGAGCTGGCTCTGCCACGCGGGGGTCGACCGCGCCGGCGACATTCTGCCCTGGGGCGCGAGCGAAGACGACGTGGCCAAGCGCTCGCCGGTGAGCGTGGAGGCCTCGCTGCTCGCGCACCTCGCCGCGGCGTGGGACCACGGCGTGGCCGAGGGCGAGGCCGACAAGACACTCAGCCAGCAGGACGTGGTGATCACGATCCCGGCGAGCTTCGACGAGGTCGCCCGCGAGCTGACCCTCGCCGCGGCGCGGGAGGCCGGGATCGAGCCGCACCTGATCGAGGAGCCCCAGGCAGCGCTCTACGCCTGGATCGCGGCGCACGAGGAGACCTGGCGCGAGCAGCTCGAGCCGGGCGAGACGATCCTCGTGTGCGACGTCGGCGGCGGCACGACCGACTTCTCCTTGATCACCGTGGTCGAGGAGGAAGACGGGGTCCCCGGCTTCGAGCGCACCGCGGTCGGCGACCACCTGCTGCTCGGCGGCGACAACATGGACCTCGCCCTCGCCCGCGCGGTCGAGGGGCGGCTCAAGGGCAAGCTCGACGTGCACGGCTGGAACGGCCTGGTGCAGGCCTGCCGTGACGCCAAGGAGCGGATCCTCGAGGGCAAGGCCAAGCAGGCCAAGATCGCGGTCGCCGGGCGCGGGAGCAAGCTGATCGGGTCGGTGCTCCGCGCCACCGTCGAGCGCGACGAGGTCGAGCAGATCGTGCTCGAGGGCTTCTTCCCCCCGGTCCCCAAGGACGAGCCGCTGCAGCCCAAGCGCGGCGCGGGCCTGCGCGAGTTCGGCCTCCCCTACGAGAGCGAGCCCGCCGTGACCCGGCACCTGCGCGCGTTCCTCGCCCGCCAGGGGAAGGACGGCGAGCTGGCCAAGGTCCACCACGTGCTGTTCAACGGCGGCGTGTTCCGCACCCCGGCGCTGCGCCAGCGGGTGCTGGAGGTGCTCGCTGGCTGGCAAGACGCCCCGCACGAGCTCGAGGGCAGCGACCTCGACCTGGCCGTGGCCCACGGCGCGGCCTACTACGGGCTCGTGCGCCGCGGTAAGGGCACGCGGATCAAGAGCGGCGCGGGGCGCAGCTACTACGTCGAGGTCTCGGCCGACGGGCGCGAGCGCAAGGCGCTGTGCTTGATCCCGCGCGGCCTCGACGAGGGCGGCGTGGTCCGGATCAGCGAGCCGGCCCTCGAGCTCAAGGCCAACCGTCCGGTGGTGTTCCCCTTCCACAGCTCGACCAACCGCGACGACGAGGCGGCGAGCGTGGTCACGCTGGTGGGCGACGACTTCACCGAGCTCGCGCCTTTGCACACCGTGATCCGCGTGGGCAAGAAGCGCACCACCCGAATTCGCGACGTGCCGGTCGAGCTCGTGGCGCGCTACACCGAGCTCGGGACCTTGGAAATGTGGTGCGAGGCCAAGGACGGCGAGAAGCGCTGGCGGCTCGAGCTCGACACCCGCCCGCGGGAGGCGGCCCCCGATCCGACGGCCGGCGAGGACCCCGACGGGCGCGCGGTCGCGGTCGACGACGAGCTCCCGCCGGCGGTGGTCGGCCCCGACCCGGCGAGCGTCGACAAGGCGCGCAAGCTGATCATTACCACCCTCCGCCTGCCCGCGGGCACGGCGCAGCAGCCCCTGGAGAACCTGGTCAACCAGCTCGAGGAGCTCCTCGGCGGCGCGCGCGAAGGCTGGCCCGTGCCCGTGATCCGCTCGCTCTTCGACGCGCTGGTCGAGGAGCGCAACGCGCGCAAGCGCAGCCCCTTCCACGAGGCTCGCTGGCTGAACCTGGTCGGCTTCTTCCTGCGGCCCGGCTTCGGCGCGACCCT
This sequence comes from Planctomycetota bacterium, assembly GCA_020425635.1. Taxonomy (GTDB): domain Bacteria; phylum Planctomycetota; class J058; order J058; family J058; genus JAGQRJ01. Next base: position 7,866 of record JAGQRJ010000903.1, read on the forward strand.
CGACTTCGACCGGATCGCGGTCATGTGGAAGGTCTTCCTCGAGGGCATGTCGCACCCCAACAAGAACGCGGTGCGTCTGGAGTGGCACGTCACCTGGCGGCGAATCGCCGGCGGGCTGCAGCGCGGGCAGCAGGAGACGATCTTCGCCCCGGTGCAGACCCAGCTCCTGGGCGACAAGCGCGGGGCGTCGCGCCAGGAGCTGGCCGAGCTGTGGCGCCTGGCCGCGAGCCTCGAGCACCTCTCGGCCAAGAAGAAGCGCAAGCTCGGCGAGGTCTTGCTCGAGCAGCTCGAGAAGGGCAAGGCCCCGCCGCGCTGGGGGCCCTGGGCCATGGCCCGCCTCGGCGGACGCGTCCCGCTCTACGGCCCCGTCGATCGCCTGGTCAGCGCCGAGACCGCCGCGGCGTGGCTGCAGCGCTTGCTGAAGCTCGACCTCAGCGGCGCCGAGGCGAGCTTCACCTACGTGCAGCTCGCGCGGCTCTCCGGCGACCGGGCGCGCGACATTCCCCAGGAGCTGCGGATCAAGGCCCACGCCAAGCTCAAGCGCCTGGGCGCCGACGCCCGCGTGCTGCGCCCCCTGGAGGAGGTCGTGCACAGCGAGGTCAAGACCCAGGCCGAGTTCTACGGCGACTCGCTCCCGATCGGGCTCGTGATCAAGGACGAGTGAGCGAGCGGCGGCTCGCGCCCCCGCGGCCGGGTGAGCGCGAGGCCGCAGGCGCGCCTACCCGCCGAAGATCTGCTGCACGGCGTAGGTCAGCATGTTGCCGTGGCCGCCGAAGAGCACCCACTCGGCGTTGGGCTGGCCAATGATCGGGCGCAGGGACCAGGTGAACTGGGCGCCGACCACGAGGTAGACCAGGCACCACACCCGGAACAGCCCGAGCGAGATCGTGTCCTGGCGCAGGACGCGCAGGCGCTGCAGGCCCTGCTCCAGGGTCGCGAGGAAGCCGACCTCGGCCACCGCGGCGACGCCGAGGCCGAGCGCGAGCAAGAACCAGTAGGGCGAGCCGACCGCCGAGAAGAACAGCACGAGGGGCACGAGGCTCACGAGCAGCGCGGCGCGCAGGCCCATGCCGATCCCGATCAAGCCGAAGGCTTCGCGGACCCGGAGCGAGGAGCCGCGCAGGGCGCCGAGCACGTAGAACGCGGGGAAGCACACCCCGAGGGTGCCGAGCATGACCGCGGGCAGCTTGAGCATGGCCACGAAGGGCTGCTGCACGTAGGCCGAGTTGACCCCGAGGGCGAGGCCGAACATGGCGCACGCGATCAGCGCGCCGAGGAGGATCTTCCGCAGCGGGATCTGCCCCCCGTTGAGCACGGCGTCGATCAGCCCCCCGCGGTCCTGCAGCACCCTCAAGAGCAGCGAGCGCGGGGGCTGCGCGGGCGGCACGTAGGGGGGCGGCGCAGGCTCCGCTGCATGCTCCGCCGCTTGACGGAGGTGCGGGAGCGGGGTCCAAGACGAGGCAGACTGAAGCGGGGTGGACGCGGGCATGGAGACCTCCAGGTAGAGCCGGTGCGGGGTCGGTCCCTGGTCGGGGACCGAGTGGAAGGAAGAAGGCAGAACGCGAACGCAGGTCGGGGCGGTGTGCCCGCGACGGTCAGGCCTCGAGCACGTCGCGGGTGGCGTGCAGCGCCTGCTCGAACTGGGCGACCAGGGTCGCCTCCCAGCTCGCTTGGCTGGGGCTGCGCTCGAAGCCGTCGAGCTGGGTGGCGAGCCGCTCGAGCAGGCTCCGCAGGCGCACGAGCTCGAGCTCGGCGACGTGAATCCGCTGAGCGAACTCGGCGTCGGCTTGCTCGACGTGGGCGAGGTCGGCGAGGGAAGCCTCGAGCAGCTGGCGCGCGCGGGGGTCGCGCTCTGCCTCGAGCCGCGCGCCGAGCTCGGCGCGGGTCGCCGCGTGACGGGCCACGTCGGGGGCGTGCAGCGCGGCGTCGCGCTCGCGCTGCGCGACCTGGCGGTCGAAGTCGTCGAGCGCCGGGACGAGGAGGTGCTCGAGCACGGCGCGCCGCGCGGCAGGCGAGGCCTCCAGGCGGCGCTGGACCTCGGCGCGCAGCGCGCGGATCTGCGCCAGGGTGCCCAACACCCCGACCGGAGGCTCCGCGTCGGCGACGTCGGTCGCCAGGCGGCCCATGACCAGGAGCGCGAGGGTCAACGCGCCGGCGCCTCCGACGACGCCAAGCCACGAGGGGGTCCCCACCGCCCACACGTCTGCGATCAAGCTCCAAGGCATACGCGCCTTCCTTTCGTGCACGAACGACTCGCACGGCTCATGCCACGGCGCGTCGTCGCTGTGAGCGCACGAGATAGGTCTGGGCCGGCGTCGAGAGCGTCAGCTCTTCCACGTTCGCCCGGCGCACCGGGGACGGCTCTGACGCCTCCGCGGCGCGCCAGCGCCGGAGCGGGCGCGGGCCAAAGCGCAGTTGGTAACCTGCGGGACCAGCAGCGAGGCCAGGGTGAGCGAGCGGGCGTTGCCGTCCGAGGTCGGTGGATACACGGTCGTAGGTCAGCTCGGCATGGGCAGCTACGGCGCGGTGTTCCGCGTGCGCCGCAAGGGCCTCCTGCGAGACCTGGCGCTCAAGGTGCTGCCCGCCGACCTGAACCCCGAGGACCTGCAGCGCTTTCGCCGCGAGGCTCGGGTGGTCGCGCGTCTCGATCACCCCTTCGTCGTGCGCGGCTTCGAGTTCGGCCGCGACGCCGCCACCGGCTGGCACTACCTCTGCCTTGACCTCGTCGAGGGCCCGTCGCTCAAGCAGCACCTCCAGCGGGTCGGACCCTTGCCCTGGGCGCGAGCGCTCGAGCTCGTGGTGGACGTCGCGTGCGCGGTGGATTACGCGCACCAGCAGGGGGTGATCCACCGCGACCTCAAGCCCGCCAACGTGCTCCTCGACCGCCACGGGTTCGTCCGCGTCACCGACTTTGGCCTTGCCCGCGACCTGGGCGAGCTGAGCCTGACCGCGCCGGGGGAGGTGCTCGGCACGCCCTATTACATGGCGCCCGAGCAGGTCCGCGGCGAGAAGGGCACCCCACAGTTCGACGTTCACGCCCTGGGCGTCATGCTGTTCGAACTCGTCACGGGCGAGCGGCCCTACCCCGGCGAGAGCATCGCCGAGGTCGTGGGGCTGATTCTCGAGGGTCAGCCGCCGCGCCCCTCCGAGCGCGCGACCCAGGCGCTCCCGCCGGGCTTCGACGCGGTCTGTCAGCGGGCCATGGCCTCCGACCCGGCGCAGCGCTTCGCCTCCGCGCGGGCGCTGGCTGACGCGCTGCAAGAGCTCGAGCGCGGGCACGGAGGAGCGCTCCAGCCGCCGCAGCGCCGCAGGACCCCCGAGTCGGTGGGGCTCCCCGCCGCGGCCCCGAGCCGGGCTCCGGCGGGAGCGCTGCTCGGGGCCGGGGTCGCGGCGGCCATGCTCCTGCCGCTGCTGAGCCTCGCGCTGGTGTGGGGCTGGGCGCGCGGCGGTTCACGGCGGCTCGCGGCGCCGGCCCCGGCGCTCGAGGCGGCTCCGGCTCCG
>JAGQRJ010000146.1 GCA_020425635.1 Planctomycetota bacterium
GCCCTCGACTTCGCCTGGCCGATCCTCGAGCGCGACGACGACGACCGTCAGGTGTTCTCGTTCTCGGTCGGCTTCGGCTTCTAGCCCGCGGTCGCCCGATCGCTCCGCGGAGCCTCGACGCCAGGGTGCGCACACGGCGCGTGCCGGGCTTGGAGCCCTCGCAGGCCTCGCCCCGGCGCCTGGCGCCCGGCGCCAGGGCGGGCGAGGTCAGCGAATCCGGGCGTGGAAGTGGTTGTCGTGGTTGGGCCAGCGCTGGACGGGCCCCGCGGCGTCGTCGTTGAAGAAGATCAACTGAATCGGCAGCTCGCTCACGAACAGGCCCAGCAGACGCCGGGTCAGGGCCCGGCTGTAGCTGCTCTCGAAGATCGTCACCGGCAGCGCGCGTCCGTCGTTGCGCACGGGGCTGACGTCGACGTCGACGCCCAGCTGGTGGCTCGCGTGCCCGGGCATGGGCCCGCCGCCCGCGAGGCTGATGTCCCCGACCCGCATCACGGGGCGACCGCCGCCCTGCCAGCGCCTGCCGATCCGTTCGAGGCCATAGACCATGCGCGGGGTGCCCCAACGACCGCTTTCGGCGGCGTAGCTCGCGAACCCGGGCCCCGACGCCGCGAGCTGCACGAACCCGCGCGACGAGCGCGGGCGCGGCGGCTGCTGCCCCGCGCCGAGCTCACCGAGGTAGTCGCTCCGCGTCCAGCCGTCGCGACCGCTGAGGGCGATTCGTGACCACCCACCCTGGCGCTCGGTCACCCGCACCCGGCGACCGCGCTTCAGCGCTCCGAGCTCCCGCGTGGCGGCCCCGGCCCCGGCGCGCAGCGTCGCCCCGTCGACCTTGACCTCCAGCAACACCCCGGTGGTCGCCCGAGCGCTCAAGTGCTGCGCGTGCACGTAGGCCTGGCGGCCCCCGAACGAGATCTGACGCCAGCTCCCGACGCGCGCCTGCACGACGACCAGGGCGCCGCGCGGGAGCTCACCCAGCGCGCGGAAGCGGTCCCCGGCCCCCGCGCGCACCGTGAGCCGATCCGCCGAGACCCGGCGCACGTCGTCGCCGCTGCGGCCGAGCGCCGCGGCCTTGATCCAGGCCCGGCGCGCGTCGAACTGGATCAACCACCAGTCGCCCGACTTCCCGATCGCCGCGAAGGCTTGCCCGACACGCGCCGTGCCGAGCACCGCGCTCGAGCCCTGGGGCGCCGCGCGCACCCGCGCCTGGACGGTGACCTGTTTCGCGTGGGCCCCCCACGCCGGGGTGCAAGCCAACGCCGCCAAGACTGCGGCGCCGCGCACCACCCGAACCCCTTGCATGAGCGTCTCCTGCTGACCGATAGCCCTGCGACGCGCGAGGTCGTGCAGGCTTCGCGAAGCGTGACACGCAGGCGACAGTCGCCCGAGGGGCCGTGCGGACGGCGCCCACCGGCGGTCGCGAGCGTCGGCGGCGGCGGCGGCACCGCCAAGGTCTGCGACGGGACCCGCGAGGACTACCGCCTCGAGCCGGTGGCCGCTGTGCCTGCTCGCAGCGACCCCGTGCCCCGGATTACAGCCCGCGCCGCGGGCGCCTGAACGCGCCGCACAAGCCCGAGGCCAGCGCGCGCAGGCTGCTCATGCGCGGGTCGGGATCTTTGCCGCTGCCCATGCGCTGGAGCTGCACCTGGTACCAGGAGCCCTCGACGAGCAGGTTCAGCTTGCGCGAGCCGAGGCCGAGTCTTATCGGGAGCGCCGCGGAGGCCTCCCCGGCGAGCAGGCGCGCGGGAAGGTCGGGCTCGGCGGCCAGAGGCCGGGCGAGGCCGATCACGTCGACCGCGCCGGAGGCCAGCGCGGCCTGCATGCCCTCGAGGCTCCGGAAGCCGCCGGTGAGCATCAGCGGCGCGCGGGTCACGTCGCGCGCGCGCTCGGCGAACTCGAGGAAATACGCCTCGCGCGCGCGGGTCGACGACTGCTGCGGGGTCCCCTCCCACATGGCCGCGCGCTCGTAGGTCCCCCCCGAGATCTCGATCAGGTCTACGGCCTCCTCGCCGAGCAGGCGCACCACCTCGAGCGACTCCCTCTCGCTGAACCCGCCGCGTTGGAAGTCTGCGGAGTTGAGCTTGACCCCGATCGCGAACCCGGGCTGGGTCGCGGCGCGCGTCGCGCGCAGGACCTCGAACAGGAAGCGTCGCCGCCGCGGCGGGTCGCCGCCCCAGGCGTCGTCGCGGACGTTGGCCAGGGGCGAGAGGAACTGGCTGATCAGATACCCGTGCGCCGCGTGGATTTGGATCCCGCCGAAGCCCGCGCGCTCCGAGAGCGCCGCCGCCACGGCGAAGCGCTCGACCAGCGCCTCGACCTCGAGCGCATCCAGCGCGCGAGGTTGGGCGAAGGCGGGCCCGAGGCCCTTGACCCCCACCGCCGACGGCGCGACCGGCTCTGCGCTCAAGGTCCGCGGCGATTGGCGACCCGGATGGTTGAGCTGAACCCAAGCCTGGGCTCCCCCCCCGCGCGCTGCCTCGGCCCAGGCACGGAAGGGGGCGAGGTCCGTGCCCGCCTCGAGCACGACGTTGCCTGGCTCGCCCAGGGCCGCGGGGTCGATCATGACGTTGCCCGTGATCAAGAGCCCCGCGCCCCCGGCGCCCCAGCGCTCGTAGAGCCGCACCAGGCGCGCGTCAGGCAGGTGCCCCGGGGCCGCGAGCTGCTCGCTCATGGCCGCCTTCGCGATCCGGTTGGGCAAGGTCGCGCCGCAGCGCAGGGTGAGAGACGCTGCGAGCGCTGGTTGGGGGGTCATGCGGGCCTCCGCGCGTGGACCTTGATGCTCACCACCCTACCGGCGGCGGTGCGCGCCAGCAGCCGCGCCAGCGGACGCAGCAGGAGCCGAGTCAGGCGGCCCCTGCTCGAGAGCTCGGCGTCGAGGAAGCCAGCCAGGGTGCTGGCGTCGTAGCGCTGTCGGACCACCACCGCCACGTCCTCGAGGCCGGCTGCGCGCAAACCGCTCAGGTAGTCGGCCTCCGCGAACGACCAGGCGATCGCGGCGCTGAACCGGCCGGCCACCCAGCGCGTCCAGCGAGGGACGTCCTCGATCACGATGTCGCTGATCTGCAACCGTCCGCCCGGACGAAGCACCCGCGCCACCTCACCGAAGACCCTGTGCTTCTCCGGCGAGAGGTTCAGCACGCAGTTCGAGATCACCCAGTCGACGCTCGCGGACTCGACCGGGAGGTCCTCGATGATCCCGCGCCGCACCTCGACGTTTTGCAGCCCCGCCTGGGCGACGTTCTGACGCGCTCGGGCGTTCATCGCCTCGGTCATGTCGACGCCGATCACCTGCCCAGCAGGTCCGGTCTTGCGCGCCGCCAGGATCAAGTCGAGCCCTGCCCCAGAGCCCAAGTCGAGGACGGTGTCCCCGGGCTGGACGGCGCTGAAGGCGAGCGGGTTGCCGCACCCCATGGAGAGCTCGACAGCGTCGGCGGGGACACGCTCCAGGTCGCCTGGCGCATAGCGACCATCTCCCGTGGGGTCGATCTGAGGCGGCTGGCAACCCACGGAGTGCCGCTGGACGAGACCCGCATAGTCCCGCGAGACCTGCGCACGCTTGGGATCTGCCGAGGTGGACGAAGGCTGCATGTAGCAACTCACTTTCTTGGCATATGTGCACATTCGTGCACATGAGTGATCAAATGAAGACGCCTGCGGTCAGGGAGCGCTCCCTGTCGCGTCGCCACAGCAACGCTCGAGGGTGTCAGCCAGGAGCCGCAGGCACGCGACGAGTTCCTCTACGCTCAGCGAGTAGTGCACCTCCCGGCCGCGCTTCTCGGCGCGCAGGATCCCGCAGTCGCGCAGGACCCCGAGGTGCCGCGAGACCACCGAGACGTCGACGGGGCTGCCCTCGGCGAGCTGACTCACCGTGCACGCTTGCTTCGAGCAGGCCAAGGCCTTCAGCAGCGAGATGCGCATCGGCTCCGAGAGGGCCTTGAACGTCGCGGGACCCCACGACGCAAGCTGGCTGAGCACTTTTCCGACAGAGGGTGGCCTGGACGACGATTGCATTACGACGCAATCATACACCCGTCGTCGCGCGTGTCAACGCTTCCTCGCGGGCGGCGGACTGTCCCTAGTAGATCCGGGCGTGGAAGTGGTTGTGGTGGTTCGGCCAGGTCTGCGTGGGGCGGGTGCGGGTGTCGTTGAACAGGATCAAGCGGATCCGGAGCTCGGCGACGAACAGGTTCAGCAGGCGCTGGGTCAAGGTCCGGCTGTAGGCGCTCTGGTAGATCGTTACCGGCGCGGTGCTGCCGTCGTTGCGCACGGGCTTCACGTCGACGTCGACGCCGAGCTGGTGGCTCACGTGCCCCGGCATGGGGCCGCCGTTGGCGAGGCTGATGTCCCCGACCCCCATGCGCGGGCCCTGGCCGCTCCAGCGCCGCCCGATCCGCTCGAGCCCGTAGATCAGGCGCGTGGTCCCCCAGCGATCGCTCGCCGGGGAGTAGTTGTAGAACCCGCGCCCCGAGGCCGCGAGCTGAATGAACCCACGCCGCGAGGTCGGGCGCGTGCTGCCGCCTGAGCTCCCGGAGCCCCCGAGGTAGCTGCCGTGGCACCAGGCCTGACGCCCGCCGAAGGAGATCTTGCGCCAGCTGCCCGAGCTGCCCTGGACGGCCACCTGAGCCCCCCGCGGCAGGGCGCCCAGGGCGCGGTAGCGCGTCGAGGCCCCGGTGCGCACGTTGAGGCTCGCCGCGGTCACCCCCCGCAGCGCGCGGCTGCTGCTCCGCAGGTAGCTCCCGTGGCACCAGCCCCGGCGCCCGTCGAACTGGATCTCCCACCAGCTCCCCGACTGGCGGAGCGCCGCGTAGACCTCGCCCCGGTGGGCCTGGCCGATCACGGCGTTGCGGGTGCTCGGCCCGGAGCGCACGTTGAGGGCGCTCGCGGTGACTTCCTTGGCGGTCGCCCCCCACGCCACGGAGCAGCAGAGCGCTCCCGCCACCGCCGCCGCCACCAGGTTTCGTACTCGCATCGGATTCGCTCCAGTCTGAACGGAAGTAGCCGTCCCTCGCGAGCCCTCGTGCGGCTCCCTTTGGCAACGAACCCAGGGAATCTGCGGCCCCCAAAGACACACCGTGCGCCCCGCGCGCGCCTCGAGCGGTGGGCCTCGTGCCTCGAGCGAGCCCGCGCGTCGATCGAGCGTGCGCCCTGCGCACCCCGCCGGCGCCGGTTCGACCCTCGGAGCGCTGGGTGTCGCCTCGACGACGCACTTTCACGGACGGGCGGGTCCAGGACGCGCTTCCCGATCCCCCGCTTCCCCTTAGGATCAACCCATGCCGGTTCTCCCCTCCAGCCCGCCGCTGCAGCTCGCGCCCAACTTCCCCAGCCGCTACCCGCTGCAGCTCCTCCGCCGCTACCGGCGCGAGCGCCTGACCATGATCGAGGAGGCGCGCGCCATGGGCGACGTGGTCCGTCTGCGGCTGACGCGCGGGCGAACCTTGACCCTCGTCTTCGCCCCCGAGGACGTCGAGCACGTGCTGGTGACCCACGCGAGCAACTACGACAAGAAGACCCCGGGCTACGAGCGCCTGCGTGACCTCCTGGGCCAGGGCTTGCTGACCAGCGAAGGCGACCTCTGGCGCCGCCAGCGGCGGATCGTGCAGCCCCTGTTCAAGCGCCGCCAGGTGGCCGACTTCGGCCCCACCATGACCGACACGGCCCGCGCGCTCGCCGCCGACTGGGAGCTCGCGGCGGACTCCGGCCAGCCGCTGGACGTGGCCCAGGCCATGAACCATCTGGCGCTGGAGGTGGTGGGGAAGGCGCTGTTCAGCGCGGACCTGCGCGGCGAGAGCGACGACCTCGGGCGCGCGCTGCACACCGCGCTGCAGTGGTTCATGAGCCTGCTCACGATCCCGATCCCAGGCTACGTGCACTGGCCCACGCCGCTCAACCGGCGGGGCCGGCGCGCCGTCCGCTGGCTGGACCAGACCGTCCACGGGCTGATCGAGGCCCGCCGGGAGGGCGAGCAGCCCGACCCGCCCGACTTGCTCGCGCGCCTGATGCAAGCCACCGACGAGGCGGGCCAGCCCATGCCGGACAAGCTCCTGCGGGACGAGGCGCTGACCATGCTCCTCGCCGGCCACGAGACCACCGCGAACGCCCTTGGCTGGACCTTCCTGCTCCTCGCCCAGCACCCCGACGTCGCCGCGCAGCTCGAGCAGGAGGTCGACGCCGCGCTGGGAGGTCGCGCGGCCGAGGTCGCGGACCTCGAGCGCCTGCCCTACACCTGGCAGGTGCTGCAGGAGGGCATGCGGCTCTACCCGCCCGCCTGGGTGATCGCGCGCCGCTCCCTCGGAGAGGATCAGCTGGGCGGCTTCCGGATCCCGCCCCGCTCGAACGTGATCCTCTGCCAGTACGCGATCCAGCGACACCCCGCCCTCTGGCCCGACCCCACCCGCTTCGACCCCTCCCGCTTCGCCCCGGGGTGGGAGCAATCCCAACACCGCTACGCCTACTTCCCCTTCGGCGGCGGGCAGCGGCTCTGCCTGGGAGAGACCTTCGCGCGCCAGGAGGCCGTGATCACCCTCGCCACGCTCGTCCAGCGCTACCGCCTGGAGCTCGTCCCCGGCCAGCAGATCGTGCTCGAGCCGAGCGTGACCCTCCGCCCCCGCGACGGAATCCGGGTCCTGGTGCGCCGCCGCGGCTGACCGCTCAGGGCTGCGCGCAGATCGCGCGGTAGACCGCGCCCAGCCGCCGCCCGGCCTCCGCCTCGCTGAACTCGGTCTCGACCAGGGCCTGGGCGGCCGCGCCCAGCGCCCGCGCTCGGGCGGGCTCGGCGGCGAGCTCGCTGAGCGCGACGGCGAGGCCCTGCTCGTCGCCCGGGGCGAAGCTCAGCCCGGTCTCGCCGTGGCGCACGAGGTCGACCGTGCCGTCGATCCGCGCGGCGACGACGGGGCGCCCCTGGGAGAAGGCCTCGAGCGCGGCGTAGGGCAGCCCCTCCCAGCGCGAGGGCAGGCACACCACGTCGGCCGCGGCGTAGACCGTGGAGGCCGGCGACACGAAGCCCAGGAGCCGGACGGAGGGCAGCCCGGCGACCTCGGCCTCGAGCTCTGCGCGCAGGGGCCCCTCCCCCGCGAAGGCGACCTGGGTGCCCGCGGGCAGCCGGCGCGCGGCGGCGGCGAGGGTCAGCGGGTCCTTTTGGGGGACGAGGCGCCCGACGCAGGCGACGAGGAAGGCGTCGGGGTCGAGGCCCAGGC
>JAGQRJ010000904.1 GCA_020425635.1 Planctomycetota bacterium
CGGGGGCGTCTCCTCCGCGGGCGGGGGAGTCTCCTCCGCGGGCGGCGGCGTCTCCTCCGCGGGCGGGGGCGCCTCCTCCGCGGGCGGCGGGGCTGCGTCGTCCTTCGGGGTCTCCTCGGGAGCCCCGTCCTCCGGCGTCCGGTCTTCGGGGGTCACCGCGCCGTCCTCTTGCGTGCCGTCCTCCGGGGTCACCGCGCCGTCCTCTGGCGCGCCGTCCTCCGGGGTCACCGCGCCGTCCTCTGGCGTGCCGTCCTCCGGGGTCACCGCACCGTCCTCCGGCGGCCTGGCGTCACCCAGCGGCGGGTCCTCGCCAGGCGGGTCTTCGTGGCCGTGCCCGTCGTCGGTCCCGTGGTCGTCCACGGGCGGGAAGAAGTTGGTCCCCGGCTCGGCGTCGATCGGCTCGCTGCGGGGCTCGAGGAGGCCCTTGCGGCTCGGCCTCAGGGCGTCGAAGCTCCGGGCGCCGATCACGTAGAACCAGCCCGCGAAGCGCTCGTTGAGCTCGGCCACGCGCTTGTCGGCGGCCTCACGCGCGGCGGCGTCCTCGGGGTTGGGGAGCGCGTCGTAGAAGGCCTCGGCGTCGATCCACAGGTAGCGGCGCAGGCCCTCCTCGTCCTCTTCGCCGCGCACGACCTCGCCGAAGCGCAGGTTGTAGCGGACCCCGGTCTCGAGGTCGACGCGCAGCTCGCCTTCGTTGGAGAACACGCCGTCGTTGGTGGGGAAGATCCCCACGCGAAACAGCTCGTCCACCGAGAACGGGAGGACGTCCTTGATCGTGAGCTCGCTGAGGGTCTCGGTCATGCTGTCGACCGCGGCCATGCTCGCCTGCTGCTCGTCGGTCATGCCGTCGACGGTCCACCGTCCGTCGGTCTGGCCGAGCACGATCGTGTCCTCGTCGTCGAGGTAGATCCGCCCCAGGCGGATCTGCTCCTCGTCGACGGTGTAGCGACGCACGGTGATCGAGGTGATCGCCGCCGGCTCGAGCTGCAGCAGGTCGCTCTCGATCCAGTCGCCGAACTTGGTCGAGACCTCGAGGTCGAGGGTGGCCGTGTAGATCTGCTTCTCGTCGGCCTTCCGCACGTAGCGCTTGCCGTAGGCCCCCTCGACCTCGCCGCCCACGATCAGGTCGGCGAGGACGGCGTCGCCGCTGTCGCGGAGCACGATCCGCCGGCCGCGCCCCTGGGTCGGGTCCTTGAGCGGCGCCTTGGGGTCGATCACCCCGCAGTCCTTTTGGGTCTCGATCCAGGACTTCTCGGCCCCCCCCTCGCCGACGTTGCTGCGCAGCTGCCCGCGCTCGAGGGTCGCGAACACCCCCGCCACGTCCTTCAGCCGGTCCTTGGCGTCGGCGGGGTAGTTGTCCTTGGAGGGGATCCGCCACACCCCGTCCTTGAACTCGACCTTGAAGGCCTGGGGCTCGTTCTTCGACTCGTCGAAGTCGTAGACCTCGAGGCTCGCCGCGGCACCCCAGTCCTTGAGCTCGGGGAAGAAGGGCTGCCCCTGCAAGGAGAACACCTGCGGCGAACCCGGGGTGGTGCTGTGCGTGAGCACGGCGGCCGCCGTGAGCAGCCCGGCGACGGTGACGAACCCGAGGGTCTTGAGGAACTCGTACATGGCTATCGCCTCCGGGCCGCGGCGGTGCCCGCGGACTCGCGCACCTTGCGCACGATCAACACCACCAACCCCAGGAACAACACCGGCGCCAGCGGAACGACCAGCGCGGCGACCAGGATCCGGATCTTGATCGCGTCCAGGGTCGCCTTGTTCTCGGTCTTGACCTTCTCGATCGCGTCCTGCTCGGCCTTCTCGACCCGCTGGGTCTCGGCGTTGAGCTTGCGCTGCTCGCGCTCGGTCACGAACTGCAGCTGCACGGCCTTCGTGTTGCGGTCGAGGGAGTCGTCGGAGCGGATCTTCTCCAGCGCCTCTTCGAGCCGCTTCTGCGCCTTCTCCAGCTCTTCCTTGGACTTCTCCTCGGCGTCCTTCTTCGCCTTGCTCAGCGCCTGGCGCAGCTCCTCCTGGACCCCCTCGAGCCGGGTCAGCGTGCGGTGCCGCGCCTGGCGCTTGCGGAGCGCAATGTAGGAGCCCTCCCCTGCCAGCGAGTCGATGCAGTTGCCGACGAAGGTCACGTTCTGCAGCTGGAACTCCTCGCCCTGCTTGCGCAGCTCGTAGAGCCCGTCGGAGACGAAGTCCATGTCGGCGACGACGATCGCCTCGAACTCCTGGGTCGAGGCCTGGCCCTGCTGCATGCCGACCCGGTTGGCGGAGGCGACGGCCTTGCCCTTGACCCGCGCAGCGAGGACCTTGCGGGTGTCGTCCTTGACGTAGGAGCGGCTCTCGGGCGGCTTGGGGGTCGGGCCGAAGAAGGGGTGGTTCTCGATCATTTGGTCGAAGCTGTGGCTCCCGGAGTAGGCGCTCGTCCAGAGCAGCGGGGTGAAGCCCTCCTGTCGACCCTCGAGCGGGTGCAGCTCGCCGGGGAAGATCAGCACGACCTCCTCCAGCCCCTCGGTCACCGCGTCTTCCTGGTTGAAGCCGTTCGAGCCGTCGCCGGAGCTGTCGACCACGAACACGAGCTCGTCGGGGAACTGCTCCTCGTACTTCGGGTAGGGGTTGTGCTCGTCCCAGAGCACCTTGTCCTTGTCGAGCACCAGCCCCAGGGAGGCGTAGAGCGCGTCGAAGTTGCCCTTGGGGCTCGGCGGAGGCTGCGGCGGCCCGAAGGGGTTCTGCTGCGGGGGCTTGTCGGCCTGCGAAGGCGCCAGGGTCGGCGCGAACATGGGGCAGGTGTCGTCGAGGATCAGCGCCTTGCCGCCGTCGAAGAAATACTCCTCCAGCGCGTCGAGCTGCTCCTGGGGCAAGCTCGAGAGCTGGGGCACGAGGAGCACGTCGGGCACGGTCTGCATGCCCTTGTATTCGGCGAGGACGTGGGAGTCGGCGCCCTCGAGCTGCTCCCCGAGTTGGAAGCTGCCGGTGCGCCCGTCGACGACCAGCTCGCCGGCCTTGGTCTTGCGCACCGTCGCCCGAACCTTCGAGGTCTGGCCCATGACGTCCTCGCCGACCTTGAACGCCGGGGTGCGCTTGGTCTGCGCGTCGACCTCGGCGCCCGGCTTCAGCGTCGGCTCGCCGATCAGGAGCTTGCGCTGGTCGAGCTCGCGCATGCGCTCCACGCGATACTGGCGGCGCAGGTCCTCGAGGATCTGCCAGTCTTCGGTGCTGCGCTTCGCCTGGAAGTCGAACTCGCCGAAGATCTTGGCCTCGGTCTCCAGCACGCCGACCACGGCGCGCTCACGCTCGGAGACCACGCCGATCGCCCGGGTCAGCTCGTACTGCACCGGGAGGCCCTTGTGGAAGAACTTGATCACCTCTTCGCGGTTGCTGCAGGTGAAGGCGAGCCCGAGGAACAGGTCGTAGCGCGACGACACACCGTTCTCGTTGACCGTCACCGTGCGCGGCTCGATCCCGAAGTCGTCCTTGGCCCGCTGCGCTTGTGGGGTGTAGGGCTTGGTGTCGTAGATCGCGACCTGGATCCGCTCGCCGCCGAGCGCGTCGAACTCGTCGAGCATGCGCAGCAGCCCGTCGCGCACACCGGCCCACTCGCCGGGGGGGTCGGGGTCGAGCCAGGCTTGGACGTAGACCGGGGTGTCGGTGGGGATCGCGTCGACCACCGCGCGCGCCTCGGGGCTGAGCGAGAGCATTTGCTCCGCGGTGACGTCCACCCGCGCGGCGGCGGTCTGGGTCACGAGCACGAGGCTCACCGACCCGACGACGATCGCGCACAGGCGCACGACCACGTGCGCCGCGCGCCCCGGGCGCCAGCGCCGCTTGGCCACGAAGAAGGCGTTGGCGTAGAGCGCCGCCCAGGTCAGCACGAGGAAGTAGAGCACGTCCTCGAGGGCGACCACCCCGCGCCCGAAGCTCTCGAAGCGGGTCGAGGTGCCGAACTCGGCGAGCAGCCGCAGCGGCCCCCAGTCGAGCTGCTCGAGCACCAGGCTCGTGAGCACGCCGCCCCCGCAGAGGGCCATGCCCAGCAGGAACGCGACCGTGAGGTTGCTGACCAGGGCCGACGCGATCATGGCGATCGCGATCATGGCCGCGCCCAGCAGCCAATAGCCCACGTAGGTGGAGAACACCAGCCCCAGGTCGGGGTTGCCCAGGTAGGCGAGCACCGCGACGTGGCTGAGCGTGAACCCGAGCGCGACGGTGTAGATCCCGAAGCAGGCGAGGAACTTCGCGAACACGATCTCGTTGTCGGTCGCCGGGAGCGTGAACAACAGCTCGTCGGTCGCTTGCTTGCGCTCCTCGGCCCAGCTGCTCATGGAGATCGCGGGCGCGAACAGGACCATTAGCCAGGGATACCAGCTGTTGAGGAAGTCGAGGCTCGCGGCGTTGTTGGCGAAGAACGCCTCGGCGTTGTAGAGGAAGGCGCCGACCGCGGTCGCGACCACGAAGAACGCGACGAACACGTAGCCCAGGGGCGAGCTGAAGTAGCCGAGGAAGTCGCGCTTGAAGATCGCGAGCATGGTCTGGGTGTTCATGAGCGCGCTCCTACGGGTTGGGTGAACGCGGCGAAGGCCAGGTCGAGGGTGTCGGCCTTGGCGCGGAGCTCGTCCACCGTGCCGGTGAAGACGATCCGGCCCTCGTTGATGAACACGACGCGATCGCAGACCGCCTCGACCTCCTGCAGGATATGGGTCGAGAGCAGCACCGCCTTGTCGCGCCCGAAGGTGCGGATCACCCGCCGCACCTCGCGGATCTGGTTGGGGTCGAGCCCGTTGGTCGGCTCGTCGAGGATCAAGACGTCGGGCTCGTGGACCAGCGCCTGGGCGAGCCCCACCCGCTGGCGGAAGCCGCGCGAGAGCTTGTGGATCGGCTTGGCCATGACCGAGCCGAGCTCGAGCTGGTCGCGCAGCTGCTCGATCCGGCGGTGGAGGCGCGTGGGCTCGAGCCCGCGCGCGGCGCCGAGGAAGCGCAGCAGCGCCTCAGGGGTCATGCCCTCGTAGAGCGGACCGTTCTCGGGGAGGTAGCCGAGCTTATGGGCGACCTCGATCCGCTGCTCGAGGCTGTTGCAGCCGCAGATCTCGGCGACGCCCTCGTGGGGGGCCACGACCCCGGTGAGGATCTTCATGGTGGTGGATTTGCCCGCGCCGTTGGGGCCGAGGAAGGCCACCACCTCGCCGCGCCGGACCTCGAAGGAGACGTCGCGCACCGCGACGAAGCCGCCGTAGTACTTCGTCAGGTGGCTCGCCGTGATCAGCACCTCGCCGGGCTGCGCCCGGGTCGGCCGGACCGGGCTGACCTCGGTCGCGGGGAGCCCAGGGGCGCGGGCCGGCTTGGGTTCCTTGGCCTTGGCGTCGGCCTCGGGCTCCTTGGCCTTGGGCTCGGGCTCCTTGGCCTTGGCCGCGGGCTCCTTGGACTCGGCCTTGGCCTCGGGCTCCTCGGCCTCGGGCTCCTTGGCCTCGGGCGTGGGCTCCTTGGCGTCGGGCGCCTGCGCCTCGGCGACCTCGTCGTCGGCCTTGGCCTTGCTCTCGTCGGGCTCCATGCTCAGCTCCTGGAGTTGCGCCTTGGGCAGCAAGTCTCAGAAGCGGTTGGACTTCCGAGGAGCTCCCCGCAGGGCCCGATCTTTATCACACCAGCGCAATCCGGCAAGAGGGTCTTTCGAGGAGGCCCAGCGAGAACGCTGCGCGGCGCGACTCAGCCAAGGTCCGCTGCGGGCAAGGGCGCGTCCTGGACCAGGACCCAGGCGACCACCAGGTCGGGCTCGGGGCGCCGCCAGCCCGCGTGAATCGGGCCAGCGCCGAGCGCCACGTAGCGCTCGGCGGCCGCCCGGCGATAGCGCACGGTGGCTCGCCCGCGCGGGGCGTCCCAGGCTCCGGGGAGGTCGACCTCGACGTCGAGGAGGCCCAGCCCCCGCGGGGGCTGGATCGCCTTGAACGCGGCCTCCTTCAGCGCCCACAGCAGCACCGCCAGGCGGTCGCGGGGCGCGAGCGGCGCGTCGCCCCGCGGCTGGGCGAGGACCCCTTCCCGCTCGGCTGCGGTCAAGTAGAAG
>JAGQRJ010000905.1 GCA_020425635.1 Planctomycetota bacterium
CCCGACGCCCGCCGCGCCGTTCCCCGCCCCTCCGAGGAGCTGGGTCCCCTGGAAGCGCGTGTCGTAGCCCAGCGAGAGCGTGACCCGGGGGCCGAACACGTCGCGGATCGCGACCGCCACCGCCTCGGGGTTGGGGTGCAGGAGCGTGTAGACCCGGACCTGGGCGTCGCGCTTGACCTCCAGGTCGCCCTGGTATTCCTCGGCGGTCATGACCCGCACCACGCCGTCGGCCTCGCGGAACCACAGCCCGGCCACCTTGCACAGGGTCTCGAGCGCGACCCGCGCCGGGACGTCGCTCAGGTGCAGGGTCACGGTCTTGGCGCTGGCCTCGGCGGTGACCGCAATGTTCCAGCCGCTGAGCTCGGAGAGCAGGCGCGTCGCGTCGGCCACGGTCGCCTGGTTCAGCTCGAAGGCCTCGACCCGCGCGTCCGAGGCCGGGGTCGGACGGCCCTGGGCCTGGGCCCAGGTCGCGGCGACGAGCAGCGCGCAGGCGACGCGCGAGGTCACGGCGGCGCGCACTAGCGCACCTCGAGTTCGAGGCCGTCGACGCGCACGTCGACCCGCCCGCGCGCGATCCGCAGGACCTCCACGCTGACCAGGCGCTGCGCCGGCCCCTGGGCCGTGACCCGGTCTCCGACCCGCACCAAGCTCACCGCGCCGTCGACCTCGAGCAGGGCCGCGGGCGCCTTGTCGCGGACGGTCAGCGTCCCGCGCACCGCGAGCTTCACCGCCCGCCGCGCCTGCGGCGTCCCGTCGACCCTCCCGCGAGCGTCGCCCCAGGCGCGCGGGGTGCGGAAGGGATCCGCCGGCGGAGCCTGCGGCTCCTCGGCCGGCGCGGGCGGCGGGTCCTGGGCTTCGGGCCCGGGCGGGCCCTCGGCGGGGGGCGTGCCCGCGGGGGTGGCCCCTCCCTCCTGGGCGAGGAGCGGGCCGGCGGAGCCGCTGGCCAAGGCCAGGGCGCAGGCCAGCAGGAGCAGGGTGGACTTCATGGTGCGGTCCTCAACGGCCGGCCAGCGCGAACACGGCCTGAAAGAAGCTGATGTAGACGAACCCGACCAAGGTCCCGACGATCACCAGGATCGCGGGCTCGACGAGGCTCCCGATCGTGGTCAGGAGCCGCTTCAGGCGGGCCTCGTAGTAGGTGGCGAGCTCGGCGAGCACGTCCTCGAGCGAGCCCGAGGACTCGCCCACGGCGATCACCTGCAGCGCCAGCGGGCTCACGCTCGAGCCCTCGAGGCTCTCGGCCAGGGCGCCGCCGC
Source organism: Planctomycetota bacterium (assembly GCA_020425635.1). Taxonomy (GTDB): domain Bacteria; phylum Planctomycetota; class J058; order J058; family J058; genus JAGQRJ01. Next base: position 1,257 of record JAGQRJ010000905.1, read on the forward strand.
GCAGGACCTCCTCGCGCGCGCGCGCGATCGCCTCGCGGTGGCTGCGGTTGGGGCACGACTCGCTGGTGAGCGCCAGCGACTGCACGAGCGGCACGCCGCTGCGCAGGAGCAGCGCGAGGGTGCGGCTGAGGTGCGCCAGCCCGGCCGCGCTGAACACCCCGCCCAGCCCGGGCAGTCGCAGCGCCGCGCGGTCGATCCAGAGCCGCCCCCGAGGGGTGCGGTAGGCCAGCGCGAAGGCCAGCCCGGCGAGCGCCACGCCGCCCAGGATCCACCCCCCGTAGGTGCTGAGCACGCGCGAGACGTCCATGAGCAGCTGGGTCGTCCAGGGGAGGGCCGCGCGCCGCGCCGCGAGGAAGTGCACGAACTTGGGGATCACCTTGACCGTCATGAACCAGAACACGCCGCCCGCGGCGAGGAGCACGATCGCGGGGTAGAGCAGGCTCGAGGCGACCTGGTAGCGCAGGGCCGCCTGGCGCTCGAGGTGTTCGGCGGCGCGCTCGAAGGCCTCCTCCAGCTCCCCGGTCGCCTCGGCCGTGCGCAGGAGCTGCGCCACGAAGGGGGGGAAGTGGCGCTCGCGCTCGAGGGCGTCCGAGAGGTTCTCGCCGGTCTGCACCGCGGCGCCGAGCCGGGCCGCGGTGGCGCGCAAGGCAGGCCGTGCGGAGCGCTGAGCTTGGGTATCGAGGCTCTGGAGCAAGGTCAACCCCGCGCGCAGCATGAGCGCGAGCTGCGAGCAAAACAGCGTCAGGTCGGCCGTGCGGACCCAGCCTCCTCGGCGCGAGGGCGCGCGCGGCGCCGGGGAGGTGGCGGCTCCCCGCCCGGGGCTCAGCTCGACGGGGAACAGCCCTTGGCCGCGCAGGCGCGCCGCGCCGGTCGCCGGGCTCGGGGCCTCGAGCACCCCCTGGACCTCGCGGCCCTCTTCGTCGATCGCGAGGTAGCTCCAGCTCAGCACCGGGTCACGACCTCCCGCACACTGGTCTCGCCCGCGAGCACCTTGGCCAGACCGTTCTCGAGCAGGGTCCGCGCCACCGCGCCGCGCAGCGCCGACTCGGGCGCGCCGCGCGCGACGCTCGACTGCAGCGCGGCGTCGAACCACAGGGTCTCGGTCACCGCGAGCCGCCCGTGGTAGCCCGTGCCCACGCAGGCCGGGCACCCGCGCGGGTCGTAGACCGTGCACGCCTCGGGCGCCTGCAGCGCCTCGAGCTCCGCGGCGGTGGCCGGGCGCGGCGCCCGACACGCCGGGCACAGGCGGCGCACGAGGCGCTGGGCCACGACCCCCCGCAGGGTCGAGGCCACCAGATACGGCTGGCAGCCGAGGTCGGCCAGGCGCGCGACCGCGCCGGGCGCGCTCGCGGTGTGGATCGAGGAGAGCACCAGGTGCCCGGTCATGGCGGCCTTGAGCGCGATGTCGGCGGTCTCCTCGTCACGGATCTCGCCGACCATGATCACGTCGGGGTCGTGCCGCAGCAGCGAGCGCAGGGCCCGGGCGAAGGTCACCTTGCCCGCGCGGTCGACCTGGATCTGGGTCGCGCCCTCGACCTCGAACTCGATCGGGTCCTCGACCGTGAGCACGCTGACCTCGGGGTGCGTGACCGAGCGCAGCGCCGCGTAGAGCGTGGTCGTCTTACCGCTGCCCGTGGGGCCCGCGACCAGGAGCATGCCGTCGGAGCGCTCGAGCACGCCTTGCAGTCGCGCCAGCTCGGGCGGCTCGAACCCGAGGCTGTCGAGGGTCAGCCGCCGCGTCTCGAGCCCCAGCAGGCGCAGGGTCAACCGCTCGCCGTAGCGCGAGGGGATCGTGGCCACGCGCACGTCGAGGGTCTGCTCGTCCTCGGGGAGCGCGGGCGTACGCCCGCGGCCCGTTGGGGGTGCGCCCGAGCGGCTTTGCCGCGAGGGCGAGGGGGCCTCGGAGAGGCCCCCCAAGACGTAGCTGAAGCCGCCGTCCTGGGGCTCGCGGCGCTCGGCGATATCGAGGCCGGCGAGCACCTTGATCCGGGTCGCGAGTTGGAGCGCGTCGTCGTGGCGCAGCCGCGGGCCGACGTCGCGCAGGCGCCCGTCGATCCGCACGCGCACCGCGAGGCCGTCCTGGCGGGGGTCGAGGTGAACGTCGGAGGCGCGGCGCAAGAAGGCCTGGCGCATGAGGTCGTGGAGGAACGCCACCGCGTCCCAGCTCGCGCTGTCGGCCTCGCCGTCGAGCCGGCGCAGGGCGGCTTGGACCGCGGCGGGGTCGGCGATCACGGGGGTCACCGGCCGGGCGAGGAGCCTGCGCAGGTTCTCGAGGGCCGCGGTGTCGTCGGGCTCGGAGGTCGCGATCCGGACCGCGCCCTCGGGGCTCGCGATCGGGAGCACCTGGCGGCGCACGAGGAAGGTCAGGGGGACCCGCGCGACGAGCTCGGGGTCGGGGGTCAGCTCGTGGGCCTCCGCGAAGGGCAGCCCGCGCTGCACGGCGAGCGCGCGGTAGAAGGCCTCGCGCGGCAGGCGCAGGCGCGAGGTCGCGACCTCGAGCGGGTCTTGCCGGCTGCGCAGCGCGTCGAGGCGCAGCTTGGCCGTGTCCTCGCGGTTGACCAGCCCCGTGTCCTCGGCCGCGCTCAGGAGCTGCTCGGAGGTCAGCGCCACGGCGCACCCCCCGTCGCGTTGCGCTGCAGGCGCAGCCGGTCGGCGAAGGCCTGCGGGTCGCGGGTCGCCCCGCGCGCGCTGGCCTCGTCGAGCCAGCCGCGCTTCACGGCGTCGGCCAGCGAGTCGTCGAAGGTCTGCATGCCGAGCGCGCCGCCCGACTCGAGCGCCGACTGCAGCTGCGCCGACTTCCCGCTGCGGATCAGGTTCGCGATCGCCGAGGTCGCGAGCAGGACCTCCACCGCGGGCACGCGCGCGCCCCCGGCCCCGCGGACCAGGCGCTGGGCGACCACGCCCCGCAAGACCATGGCGAGCTGGTGGCGCACGGCGTCGCGCTCGCCGCCGGGGAACCCGCCCACGAAGCGCTCGACCGCGCCGACCGCGCCCGCCGCGTGGAGCGTGCTCAGCACGAGGTGCCCGGTCTCGGCGGCCATGAGCGCGATCCGCAGGGTCTCGAGGTCGCGCATTTCGCCCACGAGGAGCACGTCGGGGTCTTCGCGCAGCGCGGCGCGCAGCGCCTCGGGGAACGCCGGGAAGTGCGTGTGCAGCTGCCGCTGGCGCACCAGCGCCCGCCGGCTGGTGTGCACGTATTCGATCGGGTCTTCGAGGGTGATCACGTGGGCCGGGCGCTGGGCGTTGATCAGGTCGATCAGCGCCGCGAGGGTCGTGGACTTGCCCGAGCCGGTGGGGCCCGTGACCACGACCAGCCCGTCGTCGAGGGTCGCCAGGCGCGTCAGGCTCGCGGGCAAGCGCAGCTCGGCCAGCCCGCGCAGGCGCTCGTCGAGCCGGCGCACGGCGAAGCCGGTGCCCACCCGCTCGGCGAACAGGTTCAGCCGGAAGCGGGCCCCGCTGGGCAGGCTGTAGGCGAGGTCGACGGTGCGCTCGCGGACGAAGGCCGCGCGCTGCTCGGGCTCGAGCAGCGCGAGCGCCAGCGCGTCGAGCTCGTCGGCTTCGAGCGCGGGCTCGTCGCCCAGCGGCTCGAGCAGGCCCTCGCGGCGCACGATCGGCGGTTGCCCCGCGCCGAGGTGCAGGTCGGAGGCCTCGAGGGCCACGCAGCGCTCGAGGAGCGCGTCGAGGTCGCGCGCGCTCACAGGGCCACCGTCATGTGCACCGCCAGCGGCGGGTCGCCGGGCTCCCCCGCGGTCGCGGGGGGGAGCTCGACGTCGAGCCGCAGCACGACGACCCGCCAGGGGAGGTCGTCGAGCTGGGTCAAGAAGCCGTAGAGCGACTGGAAGCTCCCGCGCAGGGTCCAGGCGTAGAGCGGACGGGAGAGCGGGGGCTCGCTGAGCGCGTTGGCGAGGGCGCTGGTCCGGA
>JAGQRJ010000906.1 GCA_020425635.1 Planctomycetota bacterium
CCTCGGTCTCGGCCTCGGTCTCGGCCTCGGTCTCGGCCTCGGTCTCGGCCCCGGTCCCGGCCAAGGTCCCGGTCTCGGTCTCGGTCTCGGTCTCGGTCTCGGTCCCGGCCTCGGTCTCGGCCTCGGTCCCGGCCTCGGCCTCGGCCTCGGCCTCGGTCTCGGCTCCCTGCGCCTGCTGCAGCGCGTCGAGCTTGGCCTGCAGGTCGGCCTGCGCGCGCCGGCCGCTCCAGACGACCCCGAACGCGGCCAGGAGCACGAGCAGCACGACCCCGCCCGCGGCCGAGGCCGCGGGGTTGCGGCGCACGACCCGCTGCGCCCGCGTGGCGATCGTGGGGGGCGCGGCGACGATCGCGAGGTCCTTCTGCCAGCGGCTCAGGTCACGCAGGAGGTGCTCCGCGCTGGGGTAGCGGTCTTCGCGCTCCTTCTCCAGGCACTTGAGCACGATCGTCTCGAGGTCCGGGTCGAGGTCCGGGACCAGCGCGCGCAGACGCGGCGCAGGCTGGTTGAGGATCTTCATGATCAGCGACGCGAGGGTCGCCCCGGCGAAGGGTCGCTGCCCGGTCAGCATGTGGAACAGCGTCGCGCCGAGCCCGTAGACGTCGGTCCGCTCGTCGATCTTGTGCCGGTCGGCGTTGGCCTGCTCGGGCGCCATGTAGGCGGGCGTTCCCAAGAGCATGCCCGACTGGGTCAGCGAGAGCGTCGGCGCGGCCTCGCCCTTGAGCTTCGCCAGGCCGAAGTCGGTGAGCAGCGGCTGTCCCTCGGCGTCGAGGAGCACGTTCTGCGGCTTGAGGTCGCGGTGCAGGATCCCCTGCTGGTGGGCGTAGGCCAGGGCGTCGGCGATCCCGATCGCGACCTCCACCGCGTCCTCGGGCGCGAGCTTGCCCTCGCGCTCGATCCGCGCGTCGAGGTCTTCGCCCTGGACGAACTCGAGCACCATGAACGGGTTGCCCTCGACCTCGCCGTGCTCGAGGAGCTGCACGATATGCGGGTGCTCCAGGCGCTCGGCCGCCTGCGCCTCGGTGGCAAAGCGCGAGAGGTCGTCGGCGCTGGCGCCCTCGCCGGCCCGCAGGACCTTGATCGCGACGGCCTCCCCGTCGGCCGCGATCGCCCGGTAGACGACCCCCATGCCGCCGCGCCCGAGCTCCCCGAGCACGGTGTAGCCGGGGATCTCCGTGAGGGTCGCGGGGCCGGAGCCGGAGCCCGACCCGGAGGCGCGGACGCGCGGGTCGCTGCCCGGCCCCACGGTCACCGTCTTCGCCGAGTGCACGTCCACGCCGCTGCGCGTGTCCGCCAGGCCGGGCAGCGGCGGCGCGAGGGAGGGGAGCCGGTCCGAGGGCCGCAGGAGGGTGGCCTGGTCGTCCGTGTCGGCGTGGGTCGTGCCGAGGCCCGACCCGAGGCCCGAGTCGGTCGGGGCCTCCATGAAGGTCATGTTGGGGTCGACGCTGCCCGTGACCTGGGGCGGCGCCTCCCAGCGGGTCGTCCCGCTGCCGCTCCCGGAGGTCGACTCGGCGCGCAGGGCGTGGTGGTAGATCTGGCGCACCGCCGCGCGCGCCGACGGGTCGAGCTGCTCGGCCAGTCGCGCGAGCAGGGTCGAAGCGCCGCCGCGAGCGATCGCCTGCTGGTGCGCGGCCTGGGCCGCCGCCAGCTGCTCGGCCGACACCAGGGCCCGCGCCTGCGCGGCCTGCAACACCAGGGACTCGACTCGTTGCTCGTTCACGTCTACCAAGCTTGGGCGCACCCCGTGCCCCGTTCAACCCGCGATCGCCCAAACCGATTCGCAGAATCGGCCCGCTCGAGGCAAGCCACTCCCCGCCAACGCCTTACGTTTTCAGCGCGGCGGGCGCTGCGGGAGCTTCCAGACCTCGCGCGCGTATTCGTGGATCGTGCGGTCGCTGGAGAAGCGCCCCACGCGCGCGCAGTTGAGCGCGGCGCTCCGGGACCAGGCGTCTGGGTTTCGCCACAGCGCCTCGACCTGCTCCTGGGCGCGGCAGTACGAGCCGAAGTCGGCGAGCACGAGGTAGTGGTCGCGGTCGAGCAGCGCGTCGACGAGCGGGTGGAACAGCCCAGGCTGCCGGCTGAAGA
>JAGQRJ010000907.1 GCA_020425635.1 Planctomycetota bacterium
AGGCGAGGGGGGCTCGGGACGAGCCCCCCTAGTATTAGGCGAGGGGGGCTCGGGACGAGCCCCCCTAGTATTAGGCGAGGGGGGCTCGGGACGAGCCCCCCTAATATCAGGTCGTGGTTCCGCCGCCCTCGGGCACGGCCATGAGGTCTTGCAGCGCGGTCTCGGAGCGCTTGACCTCGGACATGAACTCGGCGCGGATCCGCTCGAGGCGCTGCAGGCGCTCCTCGAGGACGGTCTTCTTCTTCTCGAGCGCCTTGGTCTCTTCGTCCTTCTCGCCGACCTTGCCCTCGAGGGCCTCGATCTCGCTGCGGGACTTGGCCAGGGCCTCGGCCGCGCCGTTGACCTGCTCTTCGAGCTCGTTGCGCGAGGCCTCGAGCTTGTTGCGCTCCTCGCGCAGGGTCGTCACGCGGTCCTCGAGGGCCAGGGTGCGCTCGGTGGCTTCCTTGACCTGCTCTTCGAGGTCCTCTTGCTCCTTGGCCAGGTTGCGGCCCTCGACCACCAGGCGCTCGGCCTCGCGGGCGAGCTCCAGGTTGCGCTCGAGGATCGAGCGCGTGCGGTCGCTCTCTTCCTCGAGCCGACGCACGGTGTCCTCGATCGCCTGGGTCGCGACGACCTTCAGCTCGACCAGGCGCTGGTTCTGCTCGCCGACGACGGAGTCGAACTGCTGACGCGCCATGGCGCAGGAGCTCGAGAGCCCCTCGACGTCCGGGGCCGGCTGGCGCGGCGGGATCTTGGGGTCGTACGCCTTGGCCGGCTTCTCGGGCTCGCTCGGCTTCGAGGCGACCTTGCCCGTGCCCGAGGGCGACGAAGGCTTGGGGCTCGACGGCGACGAGGGCGACGGCTTGTCGCCAGCCTGGGGCTCCTGCTTCGACTCCTCGGGCTTGGAGGACGACGACGGCTCGTTCACCTTGCCCTGGTCGCTGGGCCGCCCGCTGGGGCGCGGGCTGGGCGAGGGCGAGCTCCCCAGGCCGCTCGGCCGGGGACGCGGGGCGCCGAGCGGGGTCGGCTTGGGCGGGCTCCCGGTGGGCTTGGGGCGCAGCGGCGTGGGGCGCGGAGCGCCACCGGTGGGCTTGGGTACGGATCCCAGGGGCTTGGGCGCCGACCCGGTGGGCTTGGGTACGCGGCTGCCTGGATTCGGTGTATCGGGCACGTGTCTCACTCCTTGGCCGAGGCCGTGCAGGAATCATGCCCTCCGCGCCGGTGCCCTGCAACCCACCTCGGAGGAGCCGCTGCGCTGCCCGCTTGCACTCTACCCCCGGCCCCGTTGGGGCCGGGTGCTACACTCGCGCTCCATGTCTTCCACCCCGTCTCAGGCGCGTGCCCTCCTCGTTCGGCAGCTGGCGACCCAGTCGGGGTGCTCCTCGGCCGCGACCCAGCGCTTGGCGCGCGAGCTGGGCGAAGACGCCGAGCTCTACGAGCGGCTCGTGCGGGAGTGGGTCAGCGAGGGCTGCTCCCAGCTCGGCGAAGACGGCCCGGAGGTCTTCCTCTCCCAGCTCCAGGGGCTCGAGAGCCGAAGCCTGGCGATCGCGGCCGACCTCCGCCGCGCTCAGGCGCTGAACGTCCCCGAGCTGTTTCGCCTGGGCCAGCTCTACGCCTTGCTCGGCCTGCCCGAGCGCGCCGCCACCGCCTACCGCGAGCTCTGGACGCGCGCCGAGCTGCCCCTCGAATACTCGCTGCGCCTCGGAGCGGCCACGACGACCAGCGCGCCGGAGTTCGCGCTCGCGGCGGCCGACCGGATCGCGGAGACGATCCTCACCCGCGACCCCGACGGCATGGCCGAAGGCCCTGACCTGTTGCGCGAGTCGCCCCGCCGGGCTGCCCTGCTCCTGGGCACCGCCCGCGACGTGGCCCTCGCCGCGGGCGACGCGGAGCGCGCCGCGTCGCTGGCCCGCGCCGCGAGCGCGCTCTGGGGCCGGCTCGAGCAGCCGACCGCCCGCTGGTCGGCGATGGCCGACCAGGTGGCGACCCTCGTCGCGGCCCAACAGCACGCCAAGGCGCGCCAGGTCCTCACCCGCTGGCGCGACGAGGCGCAAGAGCAGGGCGACGCCGCCGCCGAGGCGGAGGCGGTCGTCGCCAGCGCCGAGCGCCTGGCCGAGGAGGGCAAGCTGGGCCACGGCGCGTCGCTCCTCGGCGACGCCGTCGAGCTCTACGAGTCGGTCGGCGAGGTCGCCTTGGCCCTGGCTTTGCGACACCGCCAGGGCGACATGCTCGCCCGCGAGGGCTCCTGGGACGGCGCCGCCAAAGCCTACGCCCAGGCCCGCGAAGCCGCGAGCGAGGCCGAAGACGTGCGCCGGGTCGCCGAGCTCTGGGTCGCGGAGGGCGAGTGCGCGCTGCGCCTCGGGCAGTTCACGCGCGCGCTGAAGTGCGGCGAGAGCGCACGCGAAGACGCGGCCCCCGAGACCCTCGCGCGCTCGACCCTCCTGGTCGCCGGCGTGCTCGCCGCCGCGGGAGACGCCAAGCGCGCGCTCAAGGCGCTGCTGCGCCTGGTCGACGCGACGGCCCCCGAGGTCCACGCGCGCTCCTTCGCCCTGCGCGGTGACCTCGCCCTCGGTCGCGGCGACGAGGCCGGCGCCCAGATCGCCTACGCAGACGCCGCCCGGGCCTACGCCGCCTGCGGCGATCGGCTGCGCTGGGCCGAGTGCCTGGTGGCCCAGGCCGAGCTCGCGCTGCGCGGCGGCGACGAGGCTGCCTGCGGCCGGCTGTGCGCGGAGGCCGACGCCCTCGACGCCCCGGCCCTCGACCTGCGCCACGAGCTGCTCCAAGCCCGGCTGGGCGACCCCGAAGAGGCCGAGCTCTTGCTCGAGGACGCCGTCGAGCGCACGGGCGAGGAGGGCAACGCCCTCGACCACCTGCGCGCGCTCTACGCCTACCTCGCCTTCGCGCTCGCCACCGAGCGCGACGCCAGCGACTGCCTGGAGCGGATCGCCGCCGCGCTGGAGGCGCTGCGCGCGGCCTTGCCCGAGAAGCTGCGCGCGCGCTTCGGCGGCTCGCCCTGGGTCGGGCGCCTGCGCGGCGCGCTCAGCCGCGGCCCCGCGCGCGCG
>JAGQRJ010000908.1 GCA_020425635.1 Planctomycetota bacterium
CGCGGCCCCTCGCGAGACCGAGGCCGTGCTGAACGCCCTCCTCCCCTGGGCGATCGCGCAGCAAGACGCGCACCTCCCGCTCCCCGTGGCCGTGTTCTCGGCCGGGGCCGACCTCGGCCGGGCCACCGACCACCGGGCGACGGCCGAGCTGGGCGAGTCCACCTTCTCGCGCTTGAACTTCGCGAGCACGGACGACCCGCTCCCGGTGATCCAGGAGTGGTTCTACCAGTGCGCGCGGCTGGACCTCGGCCTCGGGTCCTTCCGCGGCGGTACGTTCCAAAGGTATGCCGCTCCCGGCAGCGACCCTTGGTCGACCTATTCGCGCCTGCGCTTGTCCCTCGGCGTGCAAGGGGGTGAGGACATCCTGGTCCAGCTCCTGGAGCTCCTCCGCGCTCCTCCGCGGGGGTTCGAGCTGGGCCCTGTCCACTGGGCCGAGACGGCGTCCCTCGTCGCGGAGCTGCTCCCGCGGGAGGAGCGCCTCGCCTTGCTCGACGAGGCGTTGAGGCGCGATCCAGAGAGCGTCCCCGCGGCCTTGGCGCGGGCGCGGGTGCTGGTCCGCCTCGAGCGCTTCGGCGAGGCCGCGGACGCTGCGGGGGAAGCGCTGCGCCTGGCCGAGAAGCATGGGTACCACGAGCTGGTCAGTAAGTCCGAGGAGTACGACGCCTTGCTCTTCCTGCACGCGCAGAGCCTGGCGCGCGCGGATCGCCGGGAGGCGGCCCGCGCCGCCTACGTGCGCTACCTGGGGTCCAACGCGACGCGGCAGGCCAACAGCGACTCGCTGCTGCACGACTTCCCCTGGCTGCGCCGGGAGGGCGACTGACCAGCCCGCGCGCCGGCGAAGCCGCGGCGGAGCGTCTATGCTGAGCTCGTGGACGTAGAGTGGACTCGCTTCGGGGTGGCGTTGGCGATCGGGGCGCTGGTCGGCCTGGAGCGGCAAGTCTCGGCCAGCTTCGAAGAGCGCCACCCCGACTCCGCGCCCGAGGGCGTGGACGCTCCCGCCGGCGACCGCCCGGAGGGCGGCCCGAGCGGGGAGCCCCAGGAGGCGGCCTCCTCGACGACCCGGAGCGCCGCGCCCGCGGCCGGGGACGAGCCCAGGGACGGGGAGCCCCAGGAGGCGGCCTCCTCGACGACCCGGAGCGCCGCGCCCGCGGCCGGGGACGAGCCCTGGGAGCGGCTGCAGCCCGGGGGGCTGCGCACCTTCATGCTCGTCGCGCTCTTCGGCGCGATCTCGGCCCAGCTCTCCCTGGACGGGGTGACCTGGATCTTCCCCGCGGCGCTGCTCGTGATCGGCGGGCTGACCCTGGCCAGCTACCTGTCCGTCGCCCAGCGCGAGGGCGACCTGGGGCTGACCAGCGAGGTCAGCCTCGTGCTGGTGTTCCTCCTCGGCGGGTTGAGCGTGCGCGGGGACATGGTCTTCGCCGGCGCCTGCGCCGTCGCCATGAGCGTCGTCTTGTCGCTCAAGAAGGGGCTGCACGCGGGGGTGGGGCGGATCGAGCCCAAGGACGTCTCGGCGGTGCTGAAGTTCGCGGTGCTGACCGTGATCGTGCTCCCGATCCTCCCCAACGAGCCGCTCGTGCTGGGGGAGGTGTTGGGGGTCAAGGGCGATCCGCTGTGGTGGCACGCGCTCTCGCTGACCCCGCGCAAGATCTGGTGGATGGTCGTGCTGATCTCGGGCGTGTCCTTCGTCGGCTACGTGCTGGGGCAGGCGCTGGGCGCGGGGCGCGGGCTGCTGCTCACCGGCGCCGTGGGCGGCCTGGTCTCGTCGACCGCGGTCACGCTCTCCTTCGCCCAGCGCAGCACCGACCGCCCCGACCTCTCCCGGCAGCTCGCCGCGGGGATCCTCGTGGCCAACGCGCTCATGCCGCTGCGCCTGCTCTTGGTGACCTCGCTGATCGCGCCGAGCTTGTTCGTGCCCAGCGCGATCCCCATGCTGGGCATGGTCGGGGTCGTGGGGCTCGCGCTGGCGGTCCTGGTCCTGCGCGGGCGCTCCGACGGCGCGACCGGAGACGTGGCGCTGCAAAACCCGTTCGAGATCGGCCCCGCGCTCAAGTTCGGGGCGCTGTTCGGGGTGGTGCTGTTCCTGGCGCAGGTCCTGCAGGAGCTGTTCGGCGACGCGGGCCTCTACGCGCTCTCGGTGCTCACGGGCCTGACCGACGTGGACGCGATCGGCCTGGCGGTGGCCTCCATGGTCTCCGACGGCGACCGACCGGCGCTGGGCGGCATGACCTTGATCGCGCTCGCCGCGATCAGCAACACCGTGGTCAAGGGCGGCTTCGTGGCGACCCTGGGCTCGCCGCAGCTGCGGCGCATGGCGCTGGGGTGGTTCGCCGGCATGGCCGCCGCGGCCGGGGGCGGGATCGCGCTGGCCCGCGTGGTGCTCTAGCCCCCCGAGCCCGCGACCGCAGAGCGACAGCCGGGGGTCGGATCCCGCGACCGTGGAGCTTCCAAGCCGTAGGGGCGGAGCTTGCCTCCGCCCGCGGCGGGGCGGGCTAGACCCCGTCGCCGTGGCGGCCTTCGCCCTGGGCCACGGCGACCGTGGAGCTTCCAAGCCGTAGGGGCGGAGCTTGCCTCCGCCCGCGGCGGGGCGGGCTAGACCCCGTCGCCGTGGCGGCCTTCGCCCTGGGCGAAGCGGCCGGCGCCCTGGGTGCCCTCGGCCTCGAGGGCCAGCCAGCCGCAGGCGAGCTCGTGGCGCAGGGCGTGGTCGAGGCCGAGCTCCCACTGGGCGTAGACCGAGCGCCGGTCGCCGCGCAGGCACACCTGGGGGAAGCCCGCGAGCTGCGCCGCCAGCGCCTCCGCCGCGGCGCGGGCCTGCCCCTTGGGCACGACGCGATCGGCGAGGCCCCAGGCCAGCGCCTCCTGGGCGTCGACCGGGCGGCCGGTGAGGATCATGTCCAGGGCGCGGCCCTGGCCCACGATCCGCGGCAGGCGCACCGTGCCGCCGTCGATCAGGGGGACCCCCCAGCGCCGGCAGAACACGCCGAACACCGCGTCCTCCTCGGCGACCCGCAGGTCGCACCACAGCGCCAGCTCCAGGCCGCCGGCCAGCGCGTGGCCGGCGACCGCCGCGATCACGGGCTTGTCGAGCTGCAGGCGGGTCGGACCCATGGGCCCGTCGCCGTCGGGGGCCACGCGGTTGGGCTCGCCGCGCGCGACCGCCTTGAGGTCGGCGCCCGCGCAGAAGCTCTCGCCCTCGCCCCAGAGCACGGCGACCAGCGCGTCGTCGTCGGCCTGGAAGGCGCGGAAGGCGTCGGCCAGCGCGCGGGCGGTGGGGCGGTCGACCGCGTTGTGCACCTGGGGGCGGCTGAGGATCACGGTCGTCACGGGGCCGGCGCGTTCGACGCGCACGCTGGGCTCGCTCATGGGCACTCCTCGCTCGCGCATGATCCTATAATCCGCCCGGCCGGCAGGAGGTCCCCGTGCACGCGGCAGAGTCGGAGGTCCAGGCGCGCCTGCAGCGCTTCCTCAGCGAGGCCAGCGGCGGCGAGGTCCGCGTGCACGCGGTGCGCCCGCTGCTGGGCGGCGCCTGCCAGGACAACCTGCGCGTCGACCTGAGCCTCGGCGCGGGCGAAGCGCTGACCTTGGTCTTGCGCAGCGACGCCGCGGGCTCGCTGCCCGAGAGCCTCGGCCGCGACGCCGAGCGGCGCGTGATCGAGGCGGCGGTCGCGGCGGGGGTCAGCACCCCGCCCGCGCGTTGGCCGAGCACGGGCCTCTTGCGCGAGGGCGCCCACGCCTACTTCCTCGAGTGGCGCGAGGGCGTCGCGATCGGGCGCAAGGTCGTGCGCGACGAGGCCCTCGCCCCGGCGCGCGCGGGCCTCCCGCGGCGCCTCGCCCAGGAGCTGGCGCGGCTCCACGCGATCACCCCCGCCACGCACCCGAGGCTC
>JAGQRJ010000909.1 GCA_020425635.1 Planctomycetota bacterium
CCCCGCCCAGGCCGCCCAGGGCGCGCTGGGGTTCGCGCGTCCGGCGGCGCTGACGCGGCCGGCGGCAGAGGGACGGCGCGCGCGCTCGCGCGCGGAGATCCGCGCCGAAGCCCGGCGCAGCGGGAGGCGGTTCGAGCCGCTGCCCGAGCCCAGGCGCAGGCGCCCGCTGCGCCGCACCAGGCGCACGGAGGCCTTGCGGCGGCGGCCGCTGCGCGAGCGGCTCGGCGTCCCGCGCGCCTTGACGCGCTGGAGCAGCGACTCCGACGCAGCGGGGATCGAGCCGTCTTCGTAGGCCTCGACCGCGGCGCGCAGCGCGCCCAGCTCGGCGTTCTCCTCGCCCACCGGGGGCAGGCTCAGGCGGGCGCTGAGCGCGTCGTGGGAGCCTGCGCTCCAGGTCTCGGGGTCGCGGAGCCAGCGGTCGGCCACGCGGAGGCTGTCGAGGGCCGCGCGCAGCGATCCGTCTCGCGCCAAGCGGGTCTCCAGGGCGCGCTCGTCCGACTGGGCGAGCTGGCCGTCCAGGTACAGACTCAGTCGCTCGAGGTCGATCTCGTTCACGATTGCTCTCCGCGCCCTCTTCAACCGTGTGTAGCCAGCTCGTCGATCCCGTCGTGCAAACTGTTGACAGGAATCTTCGCCGGGGAGCTTAGCTGGCCGGGGGGCGGGGACCCAAGTGAATACTGGAGAGCGGCTTAGGGGATTTTTCCCCTCGTGCGCAACCCGCACGATCCCGAGCGGGCGGGGGTGACCCAAGCGCTTGAAGGCCAACGGATTACCCCACCTGCCCCGGCGCTCACTCCTGCACCCCAGCGTCCGTGAGCGCGGCGCCCATGCGCTTGCGCGCCCGGCTGAGGGCGGCGCCGACGGAGTTGACGGCGAGCCCGAGGGAGTCGGCGATCTGCTGGTAGTCCTGGTCGTCGAAGTAGAAGCGGCGCAGGATCTCGCGGTCGCGCTCGGGCAGGGCCTCGAGGGCCGCCTGCACGGTCTCGCGGGTCTCCCGGCGATCGAGGGCGGCGCCGACCTCGGGCCCCTGGGCGGGCACGGCGTCTTGCCACATGGTGTCGGGCAGCCGCGCGCTGGTCTTGCGCTTGCGCAGGTCGCGGTAGGCGGCGGTGCGGGTCAGCACCGCGAGGTAGGCCGAGAGCTTGTGCGCGGGGTCGTAGCGGCGGAGGAGCTTCTTGTCGTCTTCGAGGAGCATGACGAACACCCCCTCGGCGATGTCGTCGACGTCGGCGCCGGAGGGGCGCAGGCCGCGCGAGAGCAGCACGCGACGCGCGCAGCCCACGACCAACCCGAGGTAGCGCTCCACGAACGCGTCCCAGGCTCCTGGGCTGCCTTCGAGCAGCGCCTGGACCGTGTTCTCGTCCTCCGCAGCCAAGGCTCGGGTTCCTCTCCGGGTGGGGGCCAGGATCATACGGGCGGTCGCGTCTCCTTTGCTGCCTCAGGGTTCAGCCGAGAGAAGGCACATGCCGCTCCAGCGCGCGCGATCCCTAAGCCCAGGCTGCAGCCCACTCCGCAGGCCGCTCAGCGGGCTTCTTTTCTTTCAGCAACGAGATCTCGGAAGGGAGACCATGGCGCGCGGAGGCCGCACGCCGCGAGGCGCAGACTGGCCACACCGCCCCGGGGTACGCGTGGAGCGCTTCTCGCTCCCGGCCAAAGCGAGTATCGTGGGGCCGCGGAGGAAGACGTGCCGAGCGACGACGAGCTGCAAGGGTTGATCTCTCGCTTGGACCGCGCGCTCGCGGTCCAGAGCCCGCAGAACCCTGCCCCGACGACGGCGACCTCGGGCGTCGTCACCAACGACCTGCTCGACCGCTGGCGGCGGCTGTGCGAGACGAGCGCGCTGCTCAACGGGCACCGCAACGACTTCGAGAGCGTGCTCGAGACCGTGCTCGACACCGCGATCGCGTTGACCCGCGCGCGCCGCGGGTTCGTGTTCCTCAAGAACGAAGACGGCGGCCTCGACGTGCACCTCGCGCGCGACGCCAAGAAGCGCGACCTCGACGCGCCGCACGACTACCCGCGCTCGGTGGTCGACACCGTCACCGAGCAGGCGCGCCCGCTGTTCTTGCCCGACGTCGCCGAAGGCCAGGCCGAGCTCGGCGCGAGCGTGCGCAACCTGGGGCTGATCTCGGTCATGTGCGCGCCGCTCTCCTCCGCCGCGAGCCCCGAGGGCTCGAGCGAGCCCCAGGCCGAGCGGCGGCGCTTCACCGAGGTCGCCAAGGACGAGCTCCTGGGCTGCATTTACCTCGACTCGAACGCCACGAGCTACCGCTTCGCGCAAGAAGACCTCTACCTGTTCTTGATCCTCGCCAACCACGCGACCACGGCGCTGCTCAAGGAGCGCCTCTACCGCCAGGCGATCACCGACCCCCTGACCCGGCTGTTCACCCGAGCGCACTTCGAGCGCATGCTCCTGCGCGGCGAGCGCCGCCTGGAGACGACCCGCGCGCCCTTCGCGCTGCTCATGCTCGACGTCGACCAGTTCCACCGGGTCAACGATCGCCACGGGCAGCTCGTGGGCGACGCGGTGCTGCGTGAGCTCGCGGACGTGTGCCTGCAGGCGGTGCGCCAGGACGACCTCTGCTTCCGCTACGGCAACGACGAGCTCGCGATCCTGCTCCCGGACACCGACGCCAAGGGCGCCGAAACCACCGCGCAGAAGCTGCTCAAGGCGGTCGCCGAGCACGCCTTCGGCCGCGACGTGGCGATCAGCGTCTCGATCGGCTTCGCCGCCGCGCCCGACCACGCCACCGCGAGCAGCGAGCTCGTGCGCAAGGCCGACCAGGCCCTGCACCAGGCCAAGGAGCGCGGGCGCGCCCAGGCGGTGAGCTGGGGCCCGGAGCTCGGCAACGCCTACCCGCGCGCCGACCGGCTGGCGGGGGTGGTCACCGGCAACGCCGCGCGCGACTACGCCCAGGTCTTGCTGCTCGTCGACACGATCGACGCGCTGAGCAAGACCCACGACGTGCAGGAGGTCTTGACCCTCGCGGTCGACACCGCGGTGCGCGCGGCCGACGCCGAGCGCGGCGCGATCATGCTCGCCGACGACCAGGGCGCGCTCTCGACCGTGGTCGCCCGCGGGCGGCGGCACGAGAACCTCGAGCTCAAGGAGCGCTTCAGCCGCACGATCCCCGAGAAGGTCATGCGCACCGGCGAGCCGGCCTTCGTGGTCACCTCCTCCGACGGCTCGAAGTCGGAGTCGGTGCGCGAGCTGGGCCTGCGCACCGTGCTCTGCGCCCCGCTGGTCACCGAGGCCGGGCGGATCGGCTGCCTCTACGTCGACGCCCGCCGCGGCGAGCAGGAGATCCGCGAGGCCAACCGCCCCTACTTCGCGGCCCTCGCCCGCCACATTGCCCTCGCCGTCGAGAACGCGCGCCTCCGCGCGCGCCTGGCCCTCGAAGGCAAGTAGCCCGGCCTACTGGCCGAGGGCCTTGGCGCGCAGCGCGCGCGAGCCCTCGACCCCCCGCGCGGGGCTCCAGCGGGGCTTGAGCACGGGGACCTCTTCGCCGGTGAGCACGGCGTAGGCGTCCCACAGCGCGCTGCGCAGGCTCTGCGACTCCTCGCGCCCGAGCAGCAGGAGCGCGAACGCCGGGGGCAGGCGCATGGGGTTGTCGAGGGCGTCCTGGGGCGCGCCGAGGGCGATCCCGACCTGGACCTTCGCGCCGTCGAGCCCAAAGAACGCCGCGGCCACCGCGGCCTCGGCGTGGACCCGGGGGTCGCCGTCGAGCAGGAGCTCGGTCAGGACCGGCGGCGCCGTGGTGGTCTGACCCTTGCGCTGGGCCGCGATCGCGATCCCCCGCGCGATCGACTCGCGCGCGGCCGAGCGCCCGAAGGCCAGCTCGCGCAGCGCCTCGTGCTTCCCGGCGAGGGTCAGCGCGCAGGCCAGGCCCATTTGCGCGTTGGGCGCGATCGAGCGGGCCTTGGTGACGTTCTCCATGACCCGCGGGGCGGCCTCGGCCGCCGCCGTGGCGTCGATCACGCCCAGGGCCGCGAAGCACACCATGTCGTCTTCGGTCGGGCGCTGGGCCTCGGCGACGCCGGCCAGGGAGTCGGCGAGCTCCTCGCGGTTGGGGAGCTCCCCCACGAAGCCTCCGACCGCCCCGGCGGCGAGCCCGCGCTCGCTGAGCCCCGGGAGCAGCGTCCCGCGCAGGGACTCGGCGGCGCTCGGGTCGTCGGCGCGCGGGCAGATCGCGGCGAACACCTCGGCCCGGTCCGCAGACCGGATCCGGGGCATGGCCTGCTCCAGCGCCTTGACGAACAGCTTCATTTCGTTCTTGCCGCCGTCGTTGGCGAGGGCCCAGAACACGAAGGTCTTGGGGGCCTGCTTGCTGAGGTTGCCGACGGTGCCCTCGAGGTATTCCTCGATCAGCCCGCGCGCGAGCTCCGAGGCCTTGCGCCCCGAGCCGTAGCGCATGAGCGTCTCTTCGGCCGCGCCCTGGAAGGGGTCGCCTTCCTTCGCGCGCTTCTCCAGGGAGCGCTCGGCGTCGGCGCCGAGCAGCGCGCCGAGGGCGAGCATGTGGGTCAGCTGGCCGTCCTTCTCGACCTTCTTCTTGAGCTTGCTCGTGCTGGCCGGGGTCCCGACCGCGAGCAGGAGCGCGAGCTCCTCGCGCCCGCCGGTCTCGACGAGGAGCTCCTCGGCGAACTCCGCGGAGCGCTCGGTCCCGGCGCCGGTCAGGAACTGCAGGGCGATGCTCCGAGACCAGCCTTCGGGGTAGGTGTTCGTCCGGATCATTTCCTGCAGCTGCGCGTCGAGCTCCTCGCCCGCGACGAGCACGGCCGCGGGGAGCCGCGACGCCGGCGCCTCGGTCTTGGACGGGCGGAGCATGAGCTCCAGCAGCGCGGGGTCACGAAACAGCCCGCGCGCGACCAGGCGCTGGGTGGTGGTGCCGGGCAAGCTCGGGACCGTGTTCAGGGCCTCGGGGTCGGGGTCCCCGACCAGGGCCGGGAGCTGCGCGGCCTGTCCGGAGAGGCACACGTCGCGCCGCAAGGTGGCCCCCGCCGCCTGCGAGATCTCCGCGTCGCAGGCGCTGAGGGCCGCGCTCACGATCCAGTCCGCGTGCGAGCCGGAGAAGACCTTGTCGATCACGTTGAGCACCGCCGTCACCCGGGCGACCTCGCCGTGCCCGAAGCGCCGCACGAGCCCCGCGGCGAGGGTCGCCACGCCCAGCTTCTCGGGGGTGCTGGCGCGCTCACGAATGAAGAGCGGGAGGTAGTCGAGGGCCGCCGGGCCGCGCTCGGCGAGCTTGCCCCGCGCGGCGAAGGCCGCGGAGGCGTCCAGCTCGCTGGACCCCGCGAGGTAGAGCTCGCGGAGCTCGCCGTAGCCTTCGGCCCACTCCTTCCAGGCCTCCGGGCCGGCCTCTTCGCCGGGTCCCTGGCCCCCGGACACGAAGGACAGCCCGCGGCGGCTGAGGGCCACCATGCGCGGGTCGTCGTGCGCGAGCCAGGGCGCCGCAGGCAGCAAGAAGTCGGCGTCGCCGCACCAGAGCAGGACCGGCTCCATGAGCTTGGCCCCGAGCGGGTCGAGGCTCTTGACGATGCTCCTGAGCGAGGGCAGGTTCTTCGGGTCCGGGGCGGCCTCTCCCACGGCCTGCACCCACACCGCCGCGGCGAAGCTGTTCCCCGAGGGCGAGAGCTGATCGAGGGTCTCGCTCACCTCGGGGAGCTCGAGGTCGAGGGCGGCCCGCGCGGCGTGCAGCGCCAGGCTCGCGTCCTTGCCCTTCAGCGCGCCCTGAATGCGCTCCCAGCGCTCGGCGGGCTCGCCGGTGCGAAACAGCGCCTGCTCCAGCCGCTGGACGTAGCCCGGGTCCTTGCTCTTCTCCTGGGCTTCGGCCACGACCTGCGCCGCGTCCTTGGCCGCGGCCAGCTCGGCGAGGGCGAGGTCGAGCTTGAAGGGGTCGTGGGCGTCGCGCACGCGCTCGAAGAGCTCGGCGAGCTCGCCTTCGGGCACGAAGGCGCCGACCTCCTCCTCCGGATCGTCGGTCGTTCCCGCGTTGGGGTCGGGGGTCTCCGGGGTGGTGTCCTTGGGCGGCGTCTCCGGGTCGGGGGTCTCGACCGGCGGCTTGGGCTTGGGGCGCGCGACGATCGGCGGGCGCTTCTCCTCGGTGGCCTTGAGGTAAATGTAGTAGCCGATCCCCAGCGCGGCGATCAGCGACACGAGCCCCTTCACGGCGCTCTGAACCTGGGGCGACTTGACGAAGGCGTCGAACCCGCCGCCTTCGCGGCGACGAGGCTCGTCGTCCCACTCCGGCTCGGGCTCGGGCTCGCGGGCGCGGTGGCGGGCCGAGGAGGCGCCCTTGCGCACCCCGCTCGCGCGGCCCGAGGCGCCGCGCGAGCGCCCCGAAGCGCCGCGCTGCCGCCCCGAGGGACCGCGCTGGCGACCGG
>JAGQRJ010000910.1 GCA_020425635.1 Planctomycetota bacterium
CCTCACCCGGAGCGGCGCGTCGGCCCCGGATCAGTCGAGGTCGAGCTCGAAGGCCTGGAACTTCGCCACGCCCGGTCCGAGCACGAACACCCCCACCGACGCCCTCGGGTCGACCGCGCCTCCGAGCCGCAGGCGCGGGGCTCCGTCGACGAAGATCGCCAGCGACCCGTCGAGCTCCTGGACGCCGAGGCGGTGCGGGCCGGGCCGGGCCGAGCCGCTCAGGTGCTCGTGCAGTCCGTCTGGGGCGCGGCGCTTGACGAAGGCGCGGCCGCCGCTCGTGACGCCGAGCAGGTAGTAGGTCTTGCGCGCCGTGTCTCCGTAGAGCAAGCCCGCGGAGGCCTCCGGCGCCTGGGGGTCGCACTGCACGGTGACCGCGGCGCGCAGCTTCCCCGTGGGCCGGGCGGGGCGCAGCTCGAAGTAGTGCAGGGTGCCGGTCGAGCGCGACTCCGTGTGCTGAAGCGAGACGAAGCCGTCCCGGGTCGGCTCGACCTTCCAGAAGCCCTTGCGGCCCTCGAGCGCGAAGCGGGCCAGCTCGCCGAGGGTCTCGAGCCCGCGCATGGGGTCCGGAGGGTTGACGGTGATCACGGCGACGGGCTCGGGCTCGACCTCGCCAGCGGGCTGCGGGGGCGGCTCGAGCTCGAGGACCGGCGGCGGCGGCGTGGGGGCAGGGGGCGGGGGCGGCGCCGCGTCCAGGGAGAGCACGTAGAGGCCGACCCCCAGCAGGAGCAGCCCCACCAACGCGACGGCGGCGATCGCGGCGCCTGGAGAGGCGGAGTGGGGGGGGGCGGAGGTCATGGTCCCTCGGTCGCGGGGCGACTCGGGGCAGGGTAGCGGCTGGGGCGCAGGCTGCCCAGTCCGGGGTCCCGCTCAGCGGAGGGCGTCGAGCAGCCCGGGCGAAGGCGCGCCGAGCTCCGCGGCGGCCCCGACCCTGGGGTCGGACCGCGGCTCGGCGTCGGCCGCAGGCGGGGGGCCTGCCTCGGCGGTCTCGGGCCCGGGGAGGCTGGCGAAGGTCGCCGCCCCAAGCTCGGGCTCCGCCCAGGTCGGCGCAGAGGCCGTGACGGCGCTGACCACGGCCGGCTGGGGCGGAGGCGGCGGCGGCGGCGCGCGGCGCTTGCGGTCCTCGGCGCGCAACAGCAACACGGCGATCAAGCCGACGAGGGCGACCCCCGCGAGCTGGCCGATCGCCTCGTGGACGCCGAGCTTGTAGGCAGCGAAGGTGCCGACCCCCATGCCGAGGGCGAGCGCGCTGAAGGTTCCGAGGATCAGGAGTCCCATGACGGTGTGCCGCCTTTCCGTGGGGGCAGGAGGCAAGGGCGCTGCCGGAGCCGGGCGCGCCGCCGCGCAACGACTTAACGCGGGCTCAGGGGGCCCCCGCGGCTCAGTTGGCGAAATCCCGTCGGATCGAGCGGGGGGCAGGCCGCGAAATCCGCCGCGTTGGCGGACTCGGCGCGCGCTCAGGGGGTGACCGCCTCCTCGACTCCCACCAGCGAGTTGACGACGAAGAGCGCGACCCCGGTGGCCACGATCAGGAGCGTCGAGAGCGCTGCGGCCGCCCCGTACATGCCGTCGACCACGCAGTGGTAAATGCTGATCGGCATGGTGACCGTGTGCCCCTCGTAGAGCACGATCGACGCCGAGAGCTCGTTGATCGCGGTGACCCAGCTCAGGATCGCCCCCGCCACGACGCCCGGGACCATGAGCGGGAGGGTCACCAGGCCGAAGGCCCGCACGGGCGAGGCGCCCAGGCTGGTCGCCGCCTCTTCGATCGCCGGGTCGACCTGTTCGAGGATCGCCGCGCTCGAGCGCACGGTGTAGGGCAGGCGGCGAATGAAGTAGGCGAGGACCATGATCAGCCCCCCGCCCAGGAGCGGGAGCGGGAGCCGACTGAAGGTCATGACGAAGCCGATCCCGAGCACGATCCCGGGGATCGTGTAGGCGGTCATGAGCAGCGGGTCGAGCACGCGGGTCGCCGCCGAGCGCTGCCGCGAGACGACGTAGCCGAGCAGGGTCCCGATCACCACGATCAGCGACACCGCGGCGAACGAGAACGCGACGCTGTTGCTGACCGCGGTCGGCACCACGTGGAACACCGTGCGGTAGTTGCCGAGGTCGAAGCCTGGCTGGAACACGGGGCCGCTCGTCTTGCGGAACGAATAGGTCGCGATCACGCCCAGCGGGAAGGTGCTCCAGCCGACGATCCCGTAGCAGGCCGCCGTCGCCAGCCAGTGTCGCCAGCCCTCCAGGCGCTCGACCCGCGCGCGGTGGGTGAGCCGCGCCACGACCTTGCGCCGGGAGGCGAGCCAGCGCTGGAGCAGGATCGCGCCCGTCGAGACGAGGATCAGCACGATACAGAGCGTCGCGGCGAGCCCGGGGTTCTCGTCGACCTCGCTCGTGAACTTGTTGTAGGCGAGCGTGGGCAGCACGCGAAAGGTCTCGCCGAGGATCATGGGCGTGCCGAAGTTCGCCAGCGCGAGCATGAAGGCCATGAGCGCCCCCGCCGAGAGCGAGGGCAGCACCAGCGGGAGGGTCACGCGGAAGAGCTTGCTCGCGCCCGTGGCCCCCAGGCTCTCGGCGGCCTCGTCCAAGGAGCGGTCGACGGTCGAGAGCCCGCTGGCGGTGAGCAGGAACACGAGGGGGTAGAACTGCAGCGCGAACACGAGGGCGATCCCCAGCGGGCCATAGATCGTGGGCGCGTCGATCCCCAGCGCGCTCAGCCAGTGGCGCAGGAAGCCGTTGTTCCCCAGGATCAAGATCCAGGCGTAGGCGCCAATGAAGGGCGGCGAGAGCAGCGAGAGCACGGCCAGGGTCTTGAGCAGGCGCTTGCCCGGGATCGCGAAGCGGGTGGTGAGCAGCGCCAGCGGCACCCCGAGCAGGCACGCGCCGAGGGTGCCCGCGAGGGAGACGAGCACGCTGTTGAGCAGCGCCTCGCGGTAGTAGCCGTTGCCGAACAGCTCGGCGTAGTTGCCCAGCGAGAGGCGCTCGCCGCTGGCGTCGTAGAAGCTGCTCTGGAACACGCCGAGGGTCGGCGCGACGAGGAGCAGGGCCACCAGCGCGAAGCCGAGGGCGGTGACCAGGGTCCAGGGGCTGCGGTGCACGGGCGCCCTACAGCCGCCGGCCCGTCGCGCGGTCGTAGCGCGCGAGCGCCGCCGCGGGGAAGCGCAAGAAGACCTCGGTCCCTGGCGGGATCAGCGCCTCCGCCGCCGGAGAGTGGCGCTCGGCGTGGACCTGCCCGGCCGGGCCGCAGTCTACGGCGTAGCTGACCACCGGCCCGGTGAAGGTGCTGCTGAGGGTCGCGCCGCGCAGGCTCAGGTCCTCGCCCAGGTCCTCGTGGGCCTCGGTCGAGACCTCCACGTCTTCCGGGCGGATCGCGATCTGCCCCGGCGCCCCGCCCGGGTCCAGGTGCTCGGCGTCGACGAAGTTGATCCGGCCCACGAAGGACGCGACGAAGGCGTTGGCGGGCGCGTGGTAGATCTCCCAGGGCGTGCCCACCTGCTGGACCTGGCCCTGGTTCATGACCGCGATCCGGTCCGAGACCGCGAGGGCCTCCTCCTGGTCGTGGGTCACGTAGAGGGTGGTGATCCCGGTCTCGCGCTGCAGCGCGCGGATCTCCTCGCGCAGCTGCACCCGGAGCTTGGCGTCGAGGTTCGAGAGCGGCTCGTCCATGAGCAGCACCAGGGGCTCGATCACCATGGCCCGCGCCAGCCCCACCCGCTGCTGCTGCCCGCCGCTGAGCTGCTCGGGGGTCCGGTCGCCGAAGCCCGCGAGGTGCACCGTCTCGAGGATCTTCGCCACCCGGCTCGCGCAGTCCGCGGCCGAGACCCCGCGGTTCTTCAGCCCGAAGGCGACGTTCTCGGCGACGGTCATGTGCGGGAACAGGGCGTAGCTCTGGAAGACCATGCCCATGTTGCGCTGGCTGGTCGGGACCTGGGTCATGGGGCGCCCGCCGACGCTCACGCTCCCGGCGTCGACCGCCTCGAAGCCGATCAGCGTGCGCAAGAGCGTGGTCTTGCCGCAGCCGCTGGGGCCGAGCAGGGTGAAGAACTCCCCCGACGCGATCGAGAGGCTCACGCCCGCCAGGGCCCGGACCTCGCCGAAGCGCTTCTCCACCGCCTCGAGCTCGATCGCAGCCACTAGGACCCCAGCTCCGTGATCAGCTTGGCCCAGCGCTCCATGAGCGCGTCCTTCTGCTCGGCGGCGGCGTCGAAGTCGTAGGGGAAGGTCTGGAGCTCGCTCAGCGCCGGGAGGTCGGGGGGGCGCGCGCCGTCCTTGCGCACCGGGCGCCGGCCCATGTGCTCGACGAGGAAGTCCTGGGTCTTCTGCGAGAGCGCCCACTGGAGGAACACCAGCCCCTCCCGGGGGTGGGGCGAGTCCTTGACCAGGGCGCAGCCGTCGGGCACGGCGACGGTGCCGTCTTCGGGGTAGACGATCTGCACCGGGCCCCCGCCCTTGAGGTAGCGATACGCGTTGTCTTCGATCGTGATCCCGACCGCGCGCTCGCCGTCGTTGACCAGCCGCGGCACCGCCGACGAGCTGGGCGAGAGCACCGCGTTGGCCATGATCCCGCGGTAGACCTCCCAGCCGCGCTCGGGGTAGGCGCAGAGCACGGTCCAGAGCTGGGTGTAGGCGGTGCCCGACTTGTCGGCGCGGGAGGAGGAGATCCGGCCCTTGAGGTCGGCGCGGGTGAGGTCGCTCCAGCGCCGCGGGATCTGCTCGCCCTGGAGCTGGTCCGTGTTCACCACGAAGCACATCACGATCCCGGTGTAGGGCACCCAGCCGTTGCCCACGCGGAACTCGTCGGCGATCGGCCCCCAGAAGGACTCGGGGGGCGGCCTGAGGAGCTCGGGGTAGGCGTGCAGCTGGTCGGCCGAAATGCTCCAGATCACGTCGCACTTGGGGTCCGCTTGCTCGGCGCGCACGCGGCGGATCACGTCGCCGGAGCCGCCGAGCTTGACCACGTTGGCGCGGATCCCGGTGGCCTTCTCGAACTCGGGCAGGAGCTCGTCGAGGATCTCCTGGTGGTGGGCGGTGTAGACCGTGACCACCCGCGCGTCGGCGTCCGCGGACTGAAACGGCCACAGCACGAGGGACACCGCGGGCAGCACGAGCCCGAACACCACCCCCAGCACCGCCGGATTGCCGGCCCGCGTCGCCATGGCGACCTCCCGAGGGCGCAGCCTAAGCGCTCTGGCGGCGCGTAGCCAGGTGTATACTTCGCCCCCTATGAACGCACACCGACTGCTCCTGGCTTCCTTCCTGCTGGCCGGCTGCGCCTGGGCGCAGCAGCCCGACCCGCCCGCCCCCGCCGACGCGCCGACCCCGAGCTACGACTACCCCGCGAGCTGGTGGGAGCCCGTCGAGGACGAGGACGCCCCGGCCTGGGAGGTGCTCCCCCAGGCGGGGACGCCCGGGAAGGTCGTGATCCTCTCCAAGCGCAACGAGCTCGGGATCCTCTCGAACTTCGCGCCGACCCCCTTCGAGCTCGACGGGGTGCGCTACGCCAGCCTCGAGGGGCTGTGGCAGTGCATGAAGTACCCCGAGGGGCCCGACGACCCGCGGGCGACCCACCCCGGCGTGACCTGGGAGCGCAGCCGGGCAGAGGTCGCCCAGCTGGCCGGCTTCGAGGCCTACGGCGCGGGCAAGCAGGCCAAGGCGAACATGAAGCTCATGGGGATCGACTGGCTGACCTACCAGGGCAAGCGCATGCGCTACAAGGTCGCGGGCCCCGACGACGCCGACGCCCACTACGCGATCATTTACCGGGCCAGCGTGGCCAAGGTCCGGCAGAACCCCAAGGTCCGCGAGCTCCTGCTCGCGACGGGAGACCTCGAGCTGCGGCCCGACCACAAGCAGGGCGCCGACGCGACCGCGGCCTACCGCTACTTCGAGATCTACACCAAGATCCGGGCCGAGCTGCGGGCCGAAGCGCGGGCCGAGGGCGCGGCCAAAGGGGACTGATCGGCGGTCGCAGCTAGAAAGGCCACCCGCGCGACTCCCGGACACCCACGGACCCTGCTATACCCTGGGTCCGAGATCCCGGAGGGACCCATGACCGTACGGATCGGTTTCCACGGCTTTGGCCGAATTGGGCGCAACATCTTTCGCGTGCTCCATGACAGGCCGGGCTTCGAGGTGCGCTGTATCGCCGACGTCGCGCAGCCCGACCGCCTGGTCTACCTGCTCAACTACGACTCGATCCACGGGCGCTTCCCCGAGGAGGTCGACGTCGGCTCGGGGCACATGTTCGTGGGCGGGAAGGCGATCCCCATGCTCTACAGCAAGGAGCCCGGGGACGTGCGCTGGCGCGACTACGACGTCGACGTCGTCGTCGAGGCCAGCGGTGTCTACCGCAGCAAGGGGATCCTCGAGAAGCACCTCGAGGCCGGCGCGCGGCGGGTCGTCCTGACCGTGCCCCCCGAGGGCGAGCTCGACCCGGTCTACTCGGTGGGGCTCAACGACGACAAGATCACCCGCGAGCAGAAGGTGATCTCCAACGCGAGCTGCACCTCCAACGCGCTCGGGCTGGTGCTCAAGGTCCTCGACGGCGCGTTCGGGATCGAGCGCGCGTCCATGACCACGGTGCACGCCTACACCAACGACCTGCGCCTGGCCGACGTCCCCCACCGCCAGCTGCGCCGCTCGCGGGCGGCGGCCGAGAACATCATTCCCTCGACCAGCTACTCGACCCGCGTGGTCGAACACCTGCTGCCCTCCATGAAGGGCCGCCTGAGCGGCATGGCGCTCAACGTGCCCGTGCCCGACGGCTCCGTGATCGACCTCGTGACCCGCCTCAAGCGGCCGGTGACCCGCGAAGAGGTCAACGGCGCCATGCGCAGCGCGGCGCGCAGCCACATGCAGGGTGTGCTCGAGTACTGCGAGCAGCCGGTGGTCAGCTCCGACGTCGTGGGCAACACGCACTCGGCGGTGTTCGACTCGCTGCTGACCAAGGTCCTCGGCGGCGACCTGGTGAAGACGGTGACCTGGTACGACAACGGCTGGGGCTACGCGAACCGCGTGGTCGACCTCATGGAACGCCTCGCGGCGACGCTGTAGAGAAGAGGACCTCATGATCAAGCTGGGAATCAACGGCTTCGGACGGATCGGTCGCTGCGTCTACCGCGTCGCGCGGGAGCGCCCCGACGTCACGATCGTCGGGATCAACGACCTCGCCGACCCCAAGGCCCTGGCCTACCTGCTGAAGTACGACACGGTCATGGGCCGCCTGGGGACCGAGGTGTCCCTGGTCGGCGACGTGCTCGAGGTCGACGGCGAGAAGGCGC
The DNA here is from genome assembly GCA_020425635.1 of Planctomycetota bacterium. Lineage (GTDB taxonomy): Bacteria > Planctomycetota > J058 > J058 > J058 > JAGQRJ01. Next base: position 7,278 of record JAGQRJ010000910.1, read on the forward strand.
GCATGCTCTCCGAGCGCGACCCGACCAAGCTCCCCTGGAAGGAGCTCGGCGTCGACGTGGTGATCGAGGCCACGGGGGTGTTCAAGAAGCGCGCCCAGCTCGAGAAGCACCTCGAGGCCGGGGCGCCGAAGGTGATCCTCACCGTGCCTCCGTCCGAGCCCCTCGACGCCACGATCGTGCTCGGGGTCAACGACGGGCAGCTCGACCCCAGCCAGCGCCTGCTCTCCAACGCCTCGTGCACCACCAACTGCCTGGCCCCGGTGGCCAAGGTGCTCCACGACGCGTTCGGGATCGAGCGCGGGCTCATGACCACGGTCCACGCCTACACCAACGACCAGCGCCTGGCGGAGGTCGCGAACCACGCCGACGTGCGCCGCTCCCGGGCCGCGGCGGAGAACATCATTCCGACCACCACCGGCGCCGCGATCGCGGTCGGCAAGGTGCTCCCCGAGCTCGACGGCCGCCTCGACGGGCTGGCCATGCGCGTCCCGATCCCCGACGGCTCGACCGTCGACCTGGTGGTCGAGCTGGAGAAGGACGTGACCCGCGAGCAGGTCAACGACGTCATGCGCGCCGCGGCCGAAGGCCCGCTGAAGGGGATCCTCGAGTACTGCACCGAGCCCGTGGTCAGCTCGGACATCATCGGAAACCCGCACTCCTCGATCTTCGACGCCGAGCTGACGCAGGTCACCGGCAAGCGCATGCTGCGCGTCGTCGCCTGGTACGACAACGAGTGGGGCTACTCCAACCGCGTCGTCGACCTCGCGCAACGAATCGCGCGCTAGCGAGGGCGCGCCAGCCGAGCTTGGCCGGCTCGGCGGGCGGTCGGTAGGCTGAAGGCATGAGACCCCTGCCCAAGAGGCGGAGGAGGCCGCGGCTGCCGCGCCTGCTTCCCGCGATCGTGCTCCTCGGCGCGGGGTATGGGCTCTACGCCTATTGGCCGCGGCTCACGGCGCTGTGGGCAGGCAACGGCGTGCTCGTCGAGGGCGAGCACTGCTTCGCCGTGCTCGAGGGGCGCTGGGAGGAGCCCAGCTCCTATTACGGGCAGGGGCCAGAGGTGGAGTTCGTGTGCGAGGAGCTCGACCGCGAGCTCACGCTCACGGTCTCGGCCTTCGCCAAGGACCACCCCACGGCGCCCACGACCCTGCGCGAAGCCGAGGAGCGCTACGCCTTCGCGCTCAGCACGCAGGTGGGCACCTGCCAGATCCTGACCGGCCCCAGGAACCTGCGCAGCCTCGGCCAGTCCGGCATGGAGCGCGTCGTGCGCTACGTCCAGGAGGGCGTGGACACGACCGCGGTCCTCGTGGCCTACGAGAGCCCCCACCACTACTTCCGCGTGTTCTGCAGCGGCCCCAGCGAGCGCTGGGGCGCCAACGCCGAGGCCATGCACGCGGCGACGCGGGCCTTCGAGATCGGCCGTCCGGGGGAGGGGGTCGGAGGCGGGGGAGGCGCCGCCTCTGCCTCGCCAGAGCCCACGGACGCCGGCGCGGAGGCGGCGCAGTCGGTCCCGCCGAGCTCCCAGGACTACGAGTCGTTCCTCGCGCGGCTGCGCGACTGCCAGAGCCTCGACGAGCGGGTGGTCATGCTCAAGGACTGGAAGACGCGCGGGTTCGGGCGGATCGAGGGCAGCTCTCGGGACCTGATCCTGGCGCTCGCCGAGGGGCCTCGCGACGACGAGGACGTCGACCGGCTGGTGATCGACGAGCTGGAGGGCACCCCGCTCTCCATGATCGAGCTCGTCGAGTGCCTGCCCGGGGCGTCGCTGCGCGTGCGACGCGTGCTCACCCAGCGCCTCGCCGACGCCCCAGAGGAGGAGCGGCGGGCCTTCGTCGAGCACCTGCGGGAGTCCCCCAGCCAAGGGTCCCCGGGGGTGCTCGAGGCCTTCCTGCGCCTGGGAGAGGTCACCCCCGAGCGCGTGGCCGAGCTGGTGTCGAGCGACGGCTTCGAGCTCGGCGAGGACCCCGCCCTGCGGAAGGCGCTCGTCGCGCACGCGCGCCAGCAGCCAGCCTTCCTCGAGGCCCTGCTCGCCGAGCGCTCGCCGGTCGTCCGCGCGTGGGCCTGCGGCTTCGCGGGCGAGGTCGGGGGGAAGGGAGACGACCCCGTGCGGCGGCTCGCCCCCGGGCTGCGCGACCCCGAGGCGTCGGTGCGGGCCGCGGCGGCGGGGGGGCTGGAGACCCTCGGGAACCCGCGCGCGACCTGGGCCCTGGCGCGCGCCCTGGCCGACGAGCCCGCGCGTCAGGCGCGCGCCCGCATGCTGGGCGCGATCGGGTCCTTCGCGCCCCGGCGCACGGCCGCGCTGGTCGAGAGCCTCTTCGAGCGCGACCCGCCCGAAGACAAGCGCGCCGCGCTGATCGCGCTGCGCGCGCTCCCGGCCAAGGCCGCGCTCGAGCTCTTGCGGCAGGGCCTGAGCGCGCACGACCCGGCCCTCGTGAAGGCGGCGCTGGAGAGCCTGGCGCTCCTCGCCGAGCGCGAGGGGCCCGCGGCCCTCGCGCCCTGCGAGGCGCAGGTCCGCCGGGTCAACGTGTGGTCGGACCCCGCGCTCGCGAACCTCAAGGCGCGCGCGCTGGCGGCCCTCGAGCGCTAGCCCGCGCCCGACGGGCGGCCTAGCCCTTGGGCCCGGCGGCGCAGACCTCGGCGCTGCAGGCGTCGGCGTAGGCCTTGAAGTTCTGCTGGAACAGGACGGCCAGCTTCTCGGCCTTGACGTCGTAGGCGCCGCCGTCCTCCCAGGCCTTGCGCGGCTGGAGGATCTCGCTCGGGACCCCCGGGCACTCGGTGGGCACCGCCACGCCGAACACCGGGTCCTGCACCGTGGGCACCTCGTGCAAGGTCCCCTCGTGGATCGCGTCGATGATCGCGCGGGTGTACTTGAGCGACATGCGCTTGCCGACGCCGAAGCCGCCGCCCGACCAGCCGGTGTTGACCAGCCACACCTGCGCGCCGTGCTTCTCGCACTTCTGCGCGAGGAGCTCGGCGTAGCGCATGGGGTGCCACACCATGAACGGGCCGCCGAAGCAGGGCGAGAAGGTCGCCTCGGGGTCGGTGACGCCGACCTCGGTGCCCGCGACCTTGGCGGTGTAGCCGCTGATGAAGTGGTACTGAGCCTGGGCGGGCGTCAGCTTGCTGACCGGCGGGAGGACCCCGAACGCGTCGCAGGTGAGGAAGATCACGTTGCGCGGCTGGCCGCCGACGCAGGGGATCTTGGCCTGCTGCATGAACTCGATCGGGTAGGACCCGCGCGTGTTCTGGGTCAGCGAGGTGTCGCCGTAGTCGACGACCCGGCTCTCCTCGTCGTAGACCACGTTCTCGAGCACCGAGCCGTAGCGGATCGCCTGGTAGATATCGGGCTCGTCCTCGGCGGAGAGGTCGATCATTTTGGCGTAGCAGCCGCCCTCGATGTTGAACACGCCCTCGTCGGTCCAGCAGTGCTCGTCGTCACCGATCAGCCGGCGCTTGGGGTCGGCGGAGAGGGTCGTCTTGCCGGTGCCCGAGAGCCCGAACAAGACCGAGGTGTCGCCGGCGTCGCCCTCGGTGACCGAGCAGTGCATGGAGAGCACGTCCTGCTTGGGCATGAGGTAGTTCATGACCGTGAACACGCCCTTCTTCATTTCACCGGCGTATTGCGTCCCGAGGATCACCAGCTCCTGGCTGCCGAAGTGCAGGTCGACGCTGGTCTTGCTGGTCATGCCCGCGGTGTGGCGGTTGGCGGGGAAGGCGCCGCCGTTGAACACCACGTAGTCGGGCTCGCCGAAGGTCGCGAGCTGCGCCGGCGTGGGGCGGATCAGCATGTTGTGCATGAACAGCGCGTGGTAGGCCCGGGCGCAAATGATCCGGACCTTGATCTGGTACTTCGGGTCCCAGCCGGCGAAGGCGTCAATGCAGTAGAGGCGCTTGCGCGTGTTGAGGTAGTCGATCGCGCGCTCGCGGTTGATCGCGAAGATGTGCTCGTCGAGCTTGATGTTCACCGGGCCCCACCACACGTCGTCGCGGCTGGAGGGCTCGTCCACGATCCGCTTGTCGTTGGGGCTGCGGCCGGTCTTCTCGCCCGAGAGCGCGATCAACGCGCCGGTGGAGGAGATCGCCGACCCCTCCTCGTACCTCAGCGCGGCCTCGTAGAGCTCGGCCACCGTCGGGTTGCGGTGGACGTCCTGGACGGTGATCCCGTGTTGCTCGAGGGAAAAGGCCTGGGTTGCTGTCGCGCTCATGCATGCACCTTCCGTGGTTGGGCCCAAACATACACATTTGCTGGCGCCGCGCCTCCCCCACGGAGCCCCGATCCGGCGTAAACCGCGCAGCTGGGCCGACGGGGGGCGGCGAGCAGCGAGTTAGCGCCAGGCGCCGAGCTGGGGGAGCACGTCGCGTTTCAGCTTACGCTCGTAGACCAGCCCGCAGCCGAGGAGCGCCAGGCCGAAGCCCAGCGAGAGCAACCACACCGGGAGGAACTCGGAGAGCTGGGCGAAATACTGGATCCACACGTTGAGGGTCATGGCCCCGACCGTGACCACCGTCAGCGCGGCGCGCTTCTGGGTGACCCCCAGCGCGAGCAGCGCGCTCCCGCCGACGAGCACGCCCAGGGGGTAGAAGGTGTCCTGGTAGCTGGCCAGCGAGAGCGCGGTGAAGGTCCCGAAGAACAAGAGCGCCCCCGCGACCTCGAGCAGGCGGTATTCCAGCTTGCGCTGGGCGTCCTTGGCGAACAGGAAGCCCAGCCCGACGAGGGCGGCCGAGACGCCGAGCACCATGGCCACGTAGACCCACAGCGTCTCGTGGACCCTGCCCGCGCTCTCGAGGCCGCCCCTGAGCAGCGCCCAGCCGGAGGTGCCCGAGCAGCGGTAGAGGCAGAGCGCCGCCGGGCCTACGCAGGTCGAGGCCAGCCCCGTGAGCACCGTCAGCAGGCGCAGCTCGGGTCGCGTCGCGAGCTGCGGCGCCCGGAAGGCCACCGAGACCACCGCGGCCCCCAGGAGCAGGGTCAGCTGGAGGAACGCCAGCTGCTCGGCCTGGACCAGCGCCACCGTCGTAGGCACCCAGGCCAGGAGCGCGAGCAGGTCTCCCGCCGCGATCCAGCGGTAGGGGGAAGCCGCGAACGCGATCGGAGGGGCGTGCAGCGCCAGCACGAGCGCGAGCCAGAGCGTGCCGAACAGCGGCTCGTCGTGCACGAGGCCCACGCTGAGCCCGACCCCTACCCACAGCGCGGCGAGCGCGCCGACCCACAGCGGGACGCCGACCCGCGGCCCGGCCAGCGTCTGGCCGAGGGCCGCGACGCCGATCAGGGCCAGCGCGACCAGGGTGCTGTAGATCGCCGCGCCGGTCAGGCTCCCCGTGCTCAGCAGGCTCCCGAGGAAGCCCGCGGCGATCCACGCGTCGGGGACCGCGGCCACGGCGAAGAGGGTCGAGCCGCGCCGGCAGGCGATCCCGTAGGTCACGAGGAAGATCGCGGCGGAGGCGGCGAACCATGGGCCCTCCTCGTCGGCGAGGTCTTCCAGCGCGAAGCCGAGCCCCGCGACCGCCCACAGCAGACGGTTGGCGAGCAGCTGGAGCGCGAAGCCGGTGTTCGGGAAGCTGCGCTCCAGGACCCAGCCGCCCAGGCCGAGCAGGACCGTGAGCGCGCCGACCAGCAGCAGGCGCCCGAACTGACCGAACATGGCGAGCCCGAAGCCGACCAGGCCCAGCGCCCCCGAGAGCACGAACATGCCGCCCAGGAGCAGGAGCAAGACCACGAAGGGGTTCGTGCCGCTCCCGGCTCGCGCGGCGGCGGGCTGCGTCGGGAGCTCGAGCGCCCGGACCAGCGCCTCGAGGGGCGGGCGCTGCTCGGGCTGGGGCGAGAGCGCGCGGAGCACGACGTTGCGGCCCGCGAAGGGGGGCAGCCCCA
>JAGQRJ010000147.1 GCA_020425635.1 Planctomycetota bacterium
CGAGCCCCGCGGCCTCGACCTGCGCCGCGGTCCCCCGCGCACCCGGCTCGACGCCCCGCACGGAGCCGCGCTGCCAGAGGCACGACCGATCGGGCGCCCCCACGTGCACGAGGGCCGCGAGTTCGCCCCGGCCCAGCGCCGCGCGAGCGTCCGCGACCGAGGCGCAAGGAACCGCCAGCAGGGCCTCGCTCGAGCGCTCGAGCTCCGCAAAGCTCGACTCGGGCAGCGAGCCTGGCGGCGTCGGCGCGAGCGCCGCCCCCCACGCCTGCTCGGGCAACGCCCGGCGCAAGGCGCTCGTCCACTCGGCGCCCTGGGCGGCGGAGGAGAGCAGGAGCCCGATTCGCGGGAGGCGTTTCACTCGGTGCAGAATACCGCCCCGCTCGGTCTCGGGCTCGGTCTCGGTCACCGCACCTGGAACGCCTGAAGCAGCCCCTCGGGATAGGCCATGCACGCGCCGTAGAGCGCGAGGCCGGCGGCGTTGCCCAGGGCGTGCAGCGCGATCGAGGCGGCGAGGCCCTGGGTGCGGTGGACGAGCCAGCAGGAGAGCAAGCCGAACCCGTATTGCAGCGCGATCGCCAGCAGCTGGTCCCAGCCGCTGAGCACGTGCCAGAGCCCGAAGGCGAAGGCGCTCAACAGGGCTGCGTGGGTCCAGGGGAGCCGCGCGCAGAGGCCGCGGAACACGATCCCCCGCCACAGGACCTCCTCGGTCAGGGGCGCGAACACGCAGAATCGCAGCACGATCCAGGGCGCGGCCCAGCCCACCGCGAGGCCGGGCAGGGCAAAGGAGTAGACCTCTCGCTCGAGGCGAGCGGGGGCGAAGAGCCCCGCCAGCGTGCCCACAGCGAAGCCCCCCAGACACACGGTGGGCACCAGCACGGAGAGGACGCTGAGCAGGACGTCGCCGTCGACGCGTGAGGGGCGCAGCCGCAGGCTCCCGCCGAGGGCCCGCAGGCCCAGGGGCAACCCGAGGATCAGCAGCGCGAGGGAGGCCGCCTCGAGGCCGAACCAGCCCTCGGCGATCACCGCGCGCTCGCGGTTTCCCTGGCGCTGGACGCGGTGGAACTCGAGCCGGCCGCCGCCAGGAAAGCGGCTGTCGAGGCGCGGGCCGACGCCGTCGAACAAGGCGCGCCCGCTCGGGGTCTGGACCCCCTTGGGCAAGGCCCCCGCGAGGAAGAGCAGCGCGACGGTCAGGCACACCGCGCGGAGCGAGGGCAACGCGGGCGCCTCGCGCGCGGGGGGGGCGGCGGAGGCCTCAGTCAGGCTCACCCGACCCCCGGGTGGGGACGATCGCGAACAGCTCGCGCAGCAGCTCCTCGGGGTCGGCCTCGTCCTGTGGGTCGACCTCGTTCGCGAGCGAGATCCAATCGGGGCGGTAGACCTCGCCCACCGCCCCGCCGAGGTGGAGACCGACGCGGGACGTGCGCTCCCCCACGGTGGAATGCGCGATCAGGGCCACGACGCCGGGCGTCTCCCCGACCTCGACGAGGCGGTAGCCCCGGGCCTCGAGCTCCTCGCGGGCTGCCGCGAGGAGGCCGCCGAGCGCCCCGGGAGCCTCCGCGGGCGTGCCTACCTCGGGAGGGGTCTCCGGCGGGCGGTAGCGCGGCGCGAGGACCGAGATCACCGCTGCCGGCTCGCCGAAGCCCCAGCAGCGCTCGTGCCCGAGCTGGGTTCCGAGCACGGCGAAGCTCTCCCGCTCCGCCAGGTCGAGGCGCTCCGAGTAGGCGAGGACGTGCAGCTCGCTGCGCGCGCAGCCCCCGAGCAGCAGCGCGCTGCTTAGCGCCACGCTGAGCGCGAGTCGCCTCACGCGCCACCGGCGAAGCGCAGGGGCTCACCCGCGGGGGTGCCGAGCGTGGCGTGGCGGGCGTAGACCAGCCGCCCGCGGAGGACCGTGGCCGTCGGCCAGCCCGCCAGGCGCATGCCGACGTACGGGCTGAACCCGGCCCGCGAGCGCAGCCACTCGAGGCGCAGAGGACCTAGCTCGGCGGGGTCGACGAGCACGAGGTCGCCGTCGTAGCCGGCCTCGATCGCGCCCTTGCCCTCGATCCCGTAGGCGGCCGCGGGGCCGCTGGCGGCCACTCGGACCACGTCGGCGAGGCTCAGCCAGCCCGCCTCGACGGCGGTCAAGAGCAGGGGCAGGATCGTCTGCACGCCCGGGATCCCCGAGGGCGAGGCCGGGTAGGGGCGCGCCTTCTCCGCCAAGGTGTGCGGCGCGTGGTCGGAGCCTATGCAGGTCAGGACCCCGTCACGCAGTCCGGCGCGCAGCGCCTCCTGGTGGGTGCGGTCGCGCACCGGCGGGTTCATTTGGGCCAGCGAGCCCCAGCGCTCGTAGCACTCGGGGGCGCTGAGGAAGAGGTGGTTGGGGGTCACCTCCGCCGTGACCAGGTCGCCGAGGTCGCGCTCGCGGAGCATGGCCACCTCGTCGGCCGTGCTCACGTGCAGCAGGTGGATCTTGCGCCCGGTCTTCTCGGCCAGGTTCAGGAGCCGCTCGGTGGCGAGCACCGCGCAGGCGACGTCGCGAACGTGGTGGTGCTCGCGCACCCGCGCCGAGGCGTCGAGGGCGGCGTAGCGCTCGCGCAGCCGCGGCTCGTGCTCGGAGTGCACCGCCACCCGACGGGTGCCCGAGCGCAGCACGCGCTCGAGGGTCGCGTCGTCGGCGACCAGGAGCGAGCCCGTCGACGAGCCCATGAAGACCTTGACCCCCGCGCACCCAGGCTGTTGCTCCCACTCCCCCAGGCGCTCCGCGTTCTCGGCGGTGGCCCCGAGGAAGAAGGCGTGGTCGGCCCAGGCCCGCCCGGCGGCGCGCTGCAGCTTGTCTGCCAGGGCGGCGGGGTCGGTGGTCGTGGGGACGGTGTTGGGCATCTCCATGAAGCAGGTCACCCCGCCCGCGATCGCCGACAGCGAGCCGGAGGCGAGGTCTTCCTTGTGGGTCCAGCCCGGCTCGCGGAAGTGGACCTGGGGGTCGATCAGGCCGGGGAACACCAGCCTCCCGGTCGCGTCCAGGCGCGGCGCGGAGACCGGGGCGGTGAGCTGGGGGCCGACGGCGGCGATCCGACCGCCCTGGATCAAGACGTCCCCGGCGATCGCGCCGTCGGGGGTGAGCAGGGTGCCGCCGTGAACGAAGAGGTCGGCGGGAGAGGGGGCGTCGCTGTGCATGCAGAAAACCTAGCGTACTCCGGGAAATTCTCCTTCAGGCTGCGGCGGCCCCCCGTCGAAGAGGCGGGTATGAGCGAACTCTGGCTGGCTACGATCGCGATCTCGTCCTCCGACACCCTGCTCCAGCTGGGGCTCCTGGCGACGACCTGGACCGGGCTCATGGGGCTGAGCTGGCAGCTGCACCGCCTGGGCTACGCCGTCCGCGACCGCCTGGTCCCCGCTCACTAGCACGTCACTCCTTCAGCAGCCGCTCCACGCAGCGCGCGAGCTCGCGCACGGTGCTCACCCGGCCCAGCTGGTCTTCGGAGAGGGTCACGTCGTAGCGGTCTTCGACCTGCGACACGACCTCCATGACCTCCACCGAGTCGAGGCCCAGGTCCGCCAGCTGCGAGCGCGGCGTGATCGTGGCAGGGTCGACCTCGCCGACCTCGACCAGCAGCGCGGTGATCGTCTCGACGACCTCGGAGGCGGTGACCACGGGAGACTCCTCGCCGACAGCATGCCGGATCCCGGGCGCGCGCGCACCGGGTAAGTCACGCCCGCCCGGGGCGCGGGCCCCGCCGCAGCGCTACACTCGGCGCATGAGCGTCGACCCGATCGCAGAAGACTTCAGCGTCGAGGACTTCCTCAAGCCCGGGTGGGAGACCCTCGAGGCCAAGCTCTCGTTCTTCTCGCCCTACTTCCGCAAGCTCCGCGCCGAGGGCGCGCTCATGCGCGAGGCCCAGGGCCCGGCCGCGGCCCACATGCGCTACGCCGACCCAGACGCGGCGGGCGGGGCGCGCGACGTGCTCATGTTCGGCTCGAACAACTACCTCGGCCTGGCGAACGAGCCCGAGCTGATCGAGAAGACGGTCGCCGCGCTGCGCGAGTTCGGGGTCGGCTGCGGCGGGCCCCCGTTGCTCAACGGCTACACACGCCTGCACCGCGAGCTCGAGGAGCGCCTGGCGCGGCTCAAGGGCGCGGAGGACGCGCTGCTCTACAGCTCGGGCTACGCCGCAAACGTCGGCTGGCTGGCGGCGCTGCTCTCGCGCAAGGACGTGCTGCTCTACGACTCGCTCAGCCACGCGAGCCTGCACGACGGGATCAAAATGGGGAGCTTCAAGGCGACCCCCTTCGCGCACAACAACATGCAGGACCTGCGCAAGCGCTTGATGGAGGTGCGCTACGAGGCCCCCTACGCGAACGTGATCGTCGCGGTCGAGGGGCTCTACTCCATGCACGGCGACACGCCGCCGCTGCGCGAGGTCCGGCAGCTCTGCGACAAGTTCGGCGCCCTGCTGGCCGTCGACGACGCGCACGGCACCGGCGTGCTCGGCGCGCTGGGGCACGGGATCCAGGAAGCCTGCGAGCTGAGCGGGCGCGTCGACGTGACCCTCGGCACCTTCAGCAAGGTGTTCGCCGTGGCCGGCGGGTTCGTCGCCGGCTCCAACGAGCTGGTCGACTTCCTCCGCTTCTACTCGCGGAGCTACATGTTCTCGGCGAGCATTCCCACGCCCACGGTGGCCAGCGTGCTGGCCGGGCTGGACTTCCTCGAGGCGCACCCCGAGCGGGTGCAGCAGCTGCGCGAGAACGTCGACTACCTCGTGGCGGGGCTGCGCGCGGCGGGCTTCGACGTCGAGGGCCAGAGCGCGATCGTGCCCCTCGGCGTGCCCGAGCGCGTCTCCATGCAGAAGCTCGTGTGGCGCTTGCACCAGGAGGGCGTGTTCGTCAACGGGATCACCTTCCCCGCGGTCCCCAAGAGCAAGCAGCGCCTGCGGATCAGCATGATGGCCACCTTCACCCGGGCCGACCTCGACCGCGCGCTGGAGGTCATGGCCCGGGTCCTCGCCGAGTTCGGGCTCCCGGAGTGAGGGCCGCGCCCCGCGGCGCTTGGTAGGCTGCGGCCATGGTTCACACGGGACGGCTACCGGCGCGCTGCCCTGAGGTCACGACGCTCCTGTTCGACCTCGACGGGACCCTCGTCCACCAGCGGCCGCGCGGGTTGGGCCTGCGCCTGTTGGTGCGCAGCCTGCGCCACTTCTCCCCGGCGATCCCTTTCTGGCGCTTCCGTCGCGCCTTCTGGCGCGCGATCCGCGCGGTGCAGACCCACGAGAGCGAGCGCACCAACTACGAGGTGTTCCTCGACGTGCTCTGCGAGCATGCGCGGGTCGGGCGCGAGGAGGTCGACGCCCTGGTCGAGGGGTTCATTTCCGAGCACGTCGTCACCGTCGCCGACTGCTTCGTCCCGATCCCTGGCGC
>JAGQRJ010000911.1 GCA_020425635.1 Planctomycetota bacterium
GGCGCGAACCCGCACGGCGGCGGCGAGAACCCCCACGCGAAGCCCGCTCCGCCGGCGCCCCCCACGGGCGGCGGGCCGATCCCGAGCAGCTTCAAGGTGGTCGGGACCACGGGTGAGGCCGCTCCGGCGTTCGCCGCCGAGGGCACCGAGATCATGCGCGAGCTCGAGCGCTGGCGCGGGCTCCCGTTCACCAGCGACCTCGTGGTCGAGTTCCGTGAGCCCACGGAGGACGGACCGGCGGGGTGGTACGAGCCCGACACGAAGCGCCTCGTGGTGACCCTCAAGGGCAGCGCGCGCTTCGGGCGCGGGACCATGCTCCACGAAATGTTCCACGCGCTGCAAGACCAACAGTTCGACCTCCTGGCCGCGCACGCCAAGGTCGAGGGCGACGCCGACGCTGAGCGCGCGCTGCAGGCGGTGATCGAGGGCGAGGCCATGCTCGCGGTGCAGGAGCTCATGGACTACGACTTCGCGCAGCACACCAAGCTCCCCGCCGAAGGCGCGCTCAACGAGGACCGCTTCGAGAAGGTCTTCCACTACGGGCAGGGGCTGCAGTTCGTGCTCGCCGTGCGCAGCGCCAAGGGCTGGGACGGCGTGGGTGAGCTGTTCCGCGCGCCGCCGCGCGCGACCTCGCTGATCCTGCACCCCGAGCGCTACCTCGAGGGGGGGGCCGCGCCCCCCGCGGTCGCCCCTCCAGCCTTGGGCGACGAGGGCGAGGTGCTCGAGCGCGCGACCCAGGGCGCGCAGGCGCTGCGCCTGTTCCTCGCGCGCTCCCCCGCGACCCGCGGCGCGGCCGACGCCCTCGCCGCGAGCCTCCAGGCGGACGAGCGGCTGCGGACGCGGACCTCGGCGGGCGAAGCCCACGCCTGGGCCTTCACCTTCGCCTCCCCCGAGGCGGCCCTCGACTTCGCGGCCGCGGCCCCGGTGGCCTTGAGGCGGCTCCCCGAGCTGGAGGGGCGGCTCCCCGCCCGGGTCAGCTGCGTGGTCGAAGGGCGCGCCGTCGTCTTGCGCTGGCGGTGAGCCCGGGCGGGAGTAAACCCCGCCCCTACACGGAATGCCGGCGCCGTGGCGCCTGTCCCGGGCGGGGGTAAACCCCGCCCCCGCAATCGTCTCCTTGTAGGGGCGGGGTTTATCCCCGCCCGGGGCTCGGGAGCCGCACACTCCGTCGCGTCGGCGAAACGGGTCCGGCGGAGACGAAACCGAAGCCTCCTGGTTCGTCTCAGGCCTGGGCGTAAGCCTCCTTTTCGCGCTTGGTGCGGTCCTTGCGGTTCGTCGAGCCGGAAGGAAGCCGCTCGTGAGCGACTCACATACGACCCGCCAGCTCGACGCCCACGGCCAGGCTCTGGGGCTGACCCTCAAGCCCCTGCTCCAGGCGATCCCGCGCGACTGCTTCGCGATCTCGCCCTGGCGTGCCTGGGCGACCCTCGCCCGGCAGCTGAGCGTGATCGCCCTGCTCGTGTTCGCCCTCGACCGGCTGCCCCTCCACGCCGACGGGCGCCTGGCCCTCGAGCTGCCCGCCTTGGCGACCCTGTGGGTCCTCCTCGGCTGGAGCTTCACCGGGCTGTTCATTCTCGGCCACGACTGCGGGCACTACGCGTTCTCGAAGCGCCGCTGGGTCAACGACCTGCTCGGCGACCTGATCATGGCCACGCTGTTCAGCTCGTACAAGGCCTGGAAGCTCGTCCACAACCAGCACCACGTGTGGTCGAACGTGCGCGGCAAGGACGTCGGCTGGCCCGAACAAATGAAGACCCGCCGCGAGCTCGCCCAGGCGAGCGGGGCGCAGCGTTTCCTCAACTGGTTCGTCTACGGGAGCCCCTGGGGCCTCCTGCTCGGTCCTTGGCTCGTGCGCCCCCGCTTCTGGCTGATCGAGCGCGGGAGCGTGCCCCAGCTCGGGCGACTCACCCAGCGCGACCGCCGCGCCCTGCGCTTCAGCCTGGCGCTCATGGTGCTCTGCACCGGCTCGGTCGTCGGCGGTCTGTTGGCCTACGGCGGGCTGTGGGCGCTGGTGAAGTTCTACGCCGCCCCCGCGTTCGTCGCCGCGGCCGTCGGCGGGCTCTTGATCCTCCTGCAGCACTCCTCCGAGGACGCCCTCGTCTTCGACCCCGAGGACCACACGCCCTTCCGCAGTCAGGTCGTGGGCACCTACGACACGCGCTACCCGCGCCTGCTCGAGTGGCTCGTCCTCGACGTGAACCTGCACCTCGTGCACCACCTCACCCCGCGGGTGCCTTGGTATGCCCTGCGCCGCGCGACGGCGGCCCTCAAGGAGGCCTACCCCGAGTGCGTGCAGGAGCGGCGCTTCTCCTTCAGCTTGCTGCGCGAGCTCTGGGCCCGCCCGGCGCTCGAGCGGCGCTCGGAGGGCTACCTGGTGCGCGTCGAGGCCCCCGCTCCGGTCGCCGCCCCGACCCACGAGCCGCGTCGGCCGCAGCGGCTCCCCGCGGGGCTCCTCGGCTCGCGGGCCTGAGGGCCCGGCCCGCGCCCCAGAATTCCCCTCCAGGGCCGAATCGAGGCCGCGCCCGAGGCCAGGGCTTGGTAAGGTTTCCGGGCGTACGCGCAGTCGGCGCGGACCACACCACAAGGAACCTGTGCATGAAGCGCTTTGCTGCGAGCTTGCTGGGAGCGTTGCTCCTCGCGGGTGGGCTGGCGACTCCGGCGGTTGCCCAGGGAGGCGGAGACCTCCAGGGCAAGCTGGACAAGAAGCTGGCCGAGGGGTGGATCAAGGATCCGCTCTGGATTACCGATTACGACGAAGCCAAGCAGAAAGCTGGCGAGAGCGGGAAGTTGATCTTCGGATACTTCACCCGCTCTTACTCCTACTGACCCCCTTGCGCAGCTTTGGAGAGCGGTCCGCTCTCCACCCCTGAGTTCAAGGAGTTCGCCAAGGAAGTCGTCCTGTTCTGCCACATTACGACCCGAATCGCCGGGCGTAAGCACGACGGGCTGTTGTCGGAGAAGGGCGGACGCGGGTTCCCCTACCTCGTCGTCATGGACGCCAAGGGCGACGTGCTGAGCACCGTGCAGAACCGCAGCGTCGCGGGCTTCCGCGCGGCGGTCGAGACCGCGCAGGCCTACGTCGACCTGGCCACCAAGGAGGACCGCACTCCGGCCGAAGAGGTCCAGCTGATCGAGGCCGAGCTCGGCCTGGGCAAGACGACCCCCGCCGACGCGCTCAAGCGCCTCGACGGACTGACCGGCGCCGACGAGGCCGTGGTCAAGAAGCTCCGCGACACGATCGCCGCCAAGGAGTTCGACGCGGTGATCACCAAGCGCCTCGAAGGCATTCGCCAGGCGTCCTCGCAGGAGGAGGCCGACGCGATCGTGGCCGAGATCGGCGCGGAGTTCTGGGAGGCTTACCAGGCCGGGAAGCGCCCCAGCGACGACATGCAGACCGCGACGACCTTCTACAGCCTGCTCATGCAGTACGGGATCATGAAGAAGAACGCCGGGTCGGCGCGCGCGGGCCTGGACGGGATCGTGGCCATGCACGGGGACAACCCCCAGGCCAAGCCGCAGATCGAGAAGTTTCGCAAGCAGGTGGAAGAGGTCGAGGCCGGGAGCAAGTAGCTCGCGGGTTCGCACCCCTCCATGCTTCCAGCCGCGAGGCGTCAGGGATCCCTGGCGCCTCGCGCGCGTGTGGCTGGGCTCCGCCCCGGCGCGGCGCCTGACCCACGACGCGGCCAGAGACAGAGACGCAGCGTCCGGTCATACTCGGAGGGCCGGAGGCCCCGTGATTCGCCGACTGACCCTGCTGCTGCTCCTCGCGACCCCGCTCCTGGCCGACACACCGGGGGGCTGCGCAGGGGGAGCGTGCCCGATCGACTCCAGCCTGCCCTCGGTCGCCTCGAAGGAGCTCGCCATGCCCAGCACGACCCCCGCCGCGCGCCCGGCGCTCGACCTCGAGCTGCCCAAGGCCGTCGAGACGGCGACCTTCGGCCTCGGGTGATTCTGGGGGCCCGACTCCCAGTTCGGGGGTCTCGCAGGCGTGGTGCGCACGCGGGTCGGCTACGCGGGCGGTACGCGCCCGGCGCCGACCTATGGCGCCATGGGCGATCACACCGAGACCTTCCAGGTCGACTTCGACCCGAGCGTGACCTCCTACGCGAAGCTGCTCGAGGTGTTCTGGCGCTCCCACGACCCCACCGGGCCCGCCTGGTCGCGGCAATACCGCGCCCTGATCCTGGTCGACGGGCCCGCGCAGCGAAAGGCCGCCGAGGCGAGCCGCGCGGCGTATCAAGCGCGGCTCTCCAAGCCGATCACGACCGCGATCGAGGAGCTCGGGGAGTTCACGCGCGCCGAGGACTACCACCAGAAGTTTCGCCTGCGCAACACGCCGCAGCTCCTCGCGCCCCTGCTCCAGGCCTACCCCAAGGGCGACGCGTTCACCGACTCGACCGCCGCCATGCGGCTCAACGCCTACCTCGCCGGACACGGCGACGCGGAGCAGCTCCAGCGCGAGCTGCCCAAGCTCGGGCTCGACGAGGGGGGGCAGCGGCTGCTGCGCGAGGCCTTCGAGAAGCAGCGGCGCTAGTCGACGCGGCCGCGCCCGGGCGAGGCCGGGCTCATGGGCCAGAGAGGGGGCGGCCGTGCGGGTCGGCTACCTGAGCGCGAAGAACTACACCTCGCGCACGTCCTTCTCCGGGATCGTGCACGCAATGCGCGTGGCCCTCGGCAAGCGCGAGCGCCTGACCGTGATCGACCTCGGGCCCGAGGCGCGGCGGCTGCGCGAGCGCTTCAAGCGACGCGTCGGGCTCGGCATGCGCGACCCAGACCTCCGCCACCCGCGGCAGCTCGACCGCTTCTCGCGCGAGCTCAACCGACAGCTCGCCCAGCGTCACCTCGACGTGCTGTTCGCGCCCGTGGCCTCGGTGGAGCTGGGGGTCGTCGAGAGCTCGCTGCCCGCGGTCTACGCCTCGGACGCGACCTTCCACCTGCTCAACGGGTTCTACGACCTCGGCTTCGACGCCGCGCGCGTGGCCCTCGAGGAGGCCCACGAGCGCGCCGCGATCGCGCGCGCGACGCGGCTGCTCTATCCCTCGCGCTGGGCCGCACAGTCGGCGGTGCGTGACTACGGCGCGCGCGAGGACCGGATCGACCTCGCGCAGTTCGGGGCGAACGTCCTCGAGGTGCCCGACGCCGCGACCCTCGCGCGAGACCCCGCGCGAGGGCCGCTGCGCTTGCTGTTCGTGCGACGCGACTACCGGCGCAAGGGCGGCGCGATCGCCGTCGAGGCGACGGCCGCCCTGCGCGCGCGCGGGCACGACGCGCGCTTGACCGTGGTGGGCTGCGTTCCTCCCCGCGCCGCGGAGGGGGTGACCGTGATCCCCTACCTCAACAAGGACGACCCGGCCCAGGCGCGGACGCTGCGCGAGCTCTACCGCGACGCGCACTTCTTCGTGTTCCCCACGCGGGCCGACTGCTCACCGATCTCGCTCTGCGAAGCCGCGGCCTTCGGGCTGCCCGCCGTGTGCACCGACCTGGCGGGGATCCCGGACATCGTCGCCGAGGGCGCCGGGGTGCTCATGCCCCTCGAGGCCGACGGGGCCGCCTACGCCGAGCGCATACACGCGCTGCTCGCCGACCCTCGACGTTACGCGGCGTTGACCGACGCGACCCGCCGCGCCTACGACGAGCGGCTCAACTGGGACGCCTGGGCGGCCCGCGCGGAGGCCTCGCTGCGCCAGGCCGTGGCCGACGCGAGGGCTTAGCTCGAGCGCGCCGGGCTGAGGTTCGGAACCAAGGACTTGCCCTGGAAGTGGGGCGACAGCGCCGCCCCCGTCATGCTCACCAAGGTCGGCGCGAGGTCGAGCACGTCGCCGCCCTCGAAGGTGCTGCCGGGCTCGACGTCCGGGTGGCAGATCACGGCGAAGCCCTTGCTCAGGTGGCTCCCAGCCCGGTAGTGCGGGACGGGCCCGATCCGGCCGTGGCCAGGGACCTCCACGCAGTCTGCGGCGTAGTCGTCTTGCCAATGGACGAAGAGGTCGGCGGCGTGCTTCGTGGGGTCTGGGTCGAAGGGGTCGTCGCGCAGGCGGGTGATCCCGCTCACCATTTTGATCCCGCGGCGCGAGTCGACCATGCCCTCGAGCAGCTCGCTGACTTCGTCGCAGACCCGGCGGTAGTCCTGGGGGTCGACGACGCCCTGACCGTCGCGCCCGCGCACGTTGACCCGGACGCAGCCGTCGGAGAAGCTCGGGAGCGCGAAGGCCTTCATGTGCGGCCACAGCGGGCGATACCAGTGGGAGCCCATCCAGGGCACCACGTCGGTCTCGCGCGCGAGCTCGTAGGGCGAGACGAGGTCGCCGTGTTCGCACACCTTGCCGCGGCCGAGGAAGCGCTCCAGGCGGCTGAACACCCCCCAGTGCATGTTCTGGAGCAGGGCTTTGCGCAGCGGGTTTTGGTCGTGCTTGCTGAGCCACACCTCGAGCGACCACGAGAGGCACTCGGTGTAGGGGGCGGGCAAGGGCTCGCCCTCCTTGCCGGTCATGGCCCGGCACTGCGGGAAGCTGTAGCGAAACAAGGTCTCGGGGAGGAACAGCCCGTTGGGGAGGTCCTTGGTGTTCGCGCCCATGCCGTGCACGGAGAACACGACCACCGGGGAGCCGGGGGGCAGCGCCTCGACCAGCTCGCCCAGGGCGCGGTCGCACTCGGCGTAGGCCTCCCGCATGGGGTCGCCCTGGACCCGCGGGCGGAGCACGTCGTAGAGCGGGTGATCGGGCCAGCTCACGTGCCAGGCGCTGTGCCCCGAGGCGTGCGGCTCGCCGTAGACCGTGACGAACAGGTCCCACGCCTCGCGCTGCATGAGGTCGCGGCAGATCGCCGTGCGCCGGCGCGCGTTGGTCGGGATCTGCGCCCGGATCCGCTCCATGTCCTGCAGGCGCAGGGTCTGGCCGTAGTCCTTGTGCAGGAGCGGGCTCTCGCCGTGCTTGGCCACGAGCTCGGCCATGAGCCCCGGCGGGTCGGAGATCGTCGGCCCCTGGGGCGAGTGCCCGCCCCAGCCTAGGACCTGCACCCCGTTGACCCCCTCGACGACCCGACCCTGGGGGACGTCGACCACGGCTACCTTGTGCGCGTCGCCGAGCGCCCAGAACGGCTGGCGCTCGCTGAACTCGTAGGCCGCGCGGGTCGAGACCCGGTAGCGCTGGGGGTCGTAGTTGAAGAAGTCCCAGTAGCCGACCTCGGCCGGACGGGAGCCGAGAATGAACGTGGTCCAGGGGAGCTCGGCGTTCAGCGGGCCCGAGAACTGCAGCTCGCCGTAGGCCCCTCGCTCGCGCAGCCGCTTGAGGTTGGGCAGGGAGCCGGTCTGCATGTAGTGCTCGAGGACCCTTGGCTCGGCGGAGTCCCAGCCCACAGCCAACACGGTCTTCGTCATGGTGCACTCGCGATCCTGCGCAGAGTGTTGCCTCCAGCCCCCTAAGAGGCAAGGGGCGGGGCCGTCGCCGCGGTGAGGTAGCGTGGCGGCAGGAGGCCCCGTGAGAGACGCCCTCGTCGCCACCCCCCGGGTGACGCTCGCCCACCTGCCGACCCCGCTCGAGGCGCTGCCGCGCCTGGGCGCCGCCCTCGGGGTCGAGCTCTACGTCAAGCGCGACGACTGCACGGGGCTCGCCACCGGCGGGAACAAGGCGCGCAAGCTCGAGTTCTTGCTCGCCGACGCGCTCGCGCAGGGCGCGGACACCCTGGTCACCAAGGGCGGGCTGCAGTCGAATCACGTGCGCCAGACCGCGGCGGCCGCGGCGCGCTTTGGGCTCGGCTGTCACCTCGTGCTCGCCGACGTCGTCCCCGACACCGACCCCGACTACGCCGAGACCGGGAACCTGTTCCTCGACCGGCTCCTGGGCG
Organism: Planctomycetota bacterium; assembly: GCA_020425635.1. Taxonomy (GTDB): domain Bacteria; phylum Planctomycetota; class J058; order J058; family J058; genus JAGQRJ01. The sequence goes on from JAGQRJ010000911.1 coordinate 7,837, forward strand.
CGACCTGCCACCTCGCCGCCGCAGACCAGCGCGAGGCGGTCGAGGCCGAGGTCCTCGCCGCGCTCCGCGCGGAGGGGCGCGCGCCGTATGCGATCCCCTACGGCGGCTCGAACGTGCTCGGCGCGCTGGGTTACGTCGCCGCGGCGGTCGAGCTGAGCGAGCAGCTCGCCTCCCGAGGCCTGCAGCCCGACGTGCTGCTCCACGCCTCGGGCAGCAGCGGGACCCAGGCCGGGCTCGTCGTCGGCTGCGCCGGCCTGGGCCTCGAGGCCCGGGTGCTGGGGATCGACGTGAACCACGACCCCGGCTGGCTGCGGGGGCAGGTCCTGGAGCTGACCCGCGCGACCGCCACGCACCTCGGCGTGCCCGACCCCAGCGCGCGGGTGGAGGTCCTCGAGGGCTACGCCGGCCCCGGCTACGGCGTCCCGACCCCGGCCATGCGGGCCGCCGTGGAGCGGGTCGCGCGCGCGGAGGGGCTCCTGCTCGACCCGGTCTACACCGGCAAGGCCTTCGCCGCGCTCGTGGACCTCGTCGAGCGCGGCGAGCTGGCCCAGGGATCGACCGTGATCTTCGTGCATACCGGGGGGGCCCCCGGGCTCTTCGCCTACCGCTCGAGCTTTCGCTAGCCCGCAAAGCTCACCACGAAGTGGTGAGTTTGCGGGCTAGCCACCGCTCGCCA
>JAGQRJ010000912.1 GCA_020425635.1 Planctomycetota bacterium
CACCGCGCTGCGCCGCGAGCGAGACCTCGCCGCCGCCGCGGCCTCGTTGGAGAGCGCCGAGGCGCTCGGCCCGCGTCTGCCCGCGGTGCAGCTCGAGGCCGCCTGGCAGCAGCTCGCCCAGGGCGAGGGCGAGGCGGCCTTGCGCGCCTTCGCGCGCCTCCTCGAGCGCGAGCCGCTCCTGGCCGCCGCGCACTACGGCCGCGCGGCCTGCCTCTACGAGCTGGGGAGCCTGGCCGACGCGCTGACCGGCTTCGAGCGGGCGTGGGAGCTCGAGCGCTCGCGTCGCCACGCCCTGTGGGTCGGACGCCTGAGGGCTCGCCTCGGCGACGCCCAGGGGGCGATCGAGGCCTTCGACTTCGCCCTCGAGCGGGACCTGCCCGCGCGCGCGTTGCCGGGCGAATCCGAGGCCGAGGTCTTGATCGACCGCGCCCGCGCGCGCTTCTTGCTCGAGGACTACGCAGCCTGCGAGGCCGACTGCAGCCGCTCGCTGGAGCGCTCGCCCGACGCCGCCCTCGCCCACCTGTTCCGTGGACGCGCCCGCGACAAGCTCGCGCGGCCGTCGGAGGCCGAGCCCGATCTGCGGCGCGCGGTCGAGCTCGACCCCGACAACCCAGGCTTCCTCGACGAGCTGGTGCACCACCACCAGCTCGCCGGTGACACGGCCAAGCAGCTCGAGCTCGCTGGCGACGGCGTGGCGCGCTTCCCGACCCACGCGCACCTGCGCTTCGACCGCGCGACCGCTCACTACACCCGCGGAGACGTCGGGCTGGCTCTGGCGGACTTCGACAACCTGGTCGAGCGCGGAGAGAACCTCCCCCTGGGGGTGCAGTTCCGCGTCCGCGAGCGGCGCGCGGAGCTGCGGGCGATCTCGGGGACCCACGACGCGGGGGAAGACCTCGCGGTGCTCATGCGCCTCGGCCGCGACCGCGCGGCGCGGACCCAGGCCCACCTGGTGGCGGCGCGCGTCTCGAGCATTCTCGGCGCGCCGCGCCACGCCCTGGCGGTGCTCGCGCCGCTCGAGGACGGAGGCGCCTCGGACCCCCTGCGCCTCGAGCGGATCCGGGCCCGGCTGGTGGGGGGGGAGTTCCTCGCCGCTCAGGAGGAGCTCTTGCCCTTCCGGGCCCAGACCTCCCACCCCGACGCCGGGGGCTACGCGGCTCTGCAGCTGGCGGCCCTCGGGGAGCTCGAGGCGCTGGAGGGCCTCGCGCCAGAGCGCTGGACGGGTCGCCTCGCGGCGTTCCTGCGCGGCGAGGGCACCGTCGCCGCGCTCCTGCGCGACGCGCGCGCCGAAGACCAGCCCTGGTCCACGGGCTACACCCCCCGGGAGCGCGCGTGCGAGGCGCATTACTACGTGGCCCTCCAGCTCGACGCGCGGGGGGCCCTCGACGCCGCGCGCGCCCACTACCGCGCCTGCGTCGGCTGCGGCGTGGTCGCGTTCAACGAGTTCCAGCTCGCCCTGGGGCGGCTGCGCTTCCTCGCCCGACGCTGAAGGGGCGTTACCTTGGGCGCATGGCGGACGCGCGCAGACGAGACCTGGAGCGGGACGCGGCGGCGGGAGACGAGCTGGCCGCGGCGCGAGCCCTCGTCGAGCGCCAGCGAGCGGGAGACCTCGAGCTGCGCCGCCTGGAGCTCGGGAGCTACCTCGGCGACGACGACTGCGCGCGGGCGCTGGGCCTGCTCGGGCGGCAGGTCGAGCGCCCGCCCGACCCGGAGGCGTGGGTCGAGGGCATGCCCGGCCACGGCATGGAGGCCAACGTGCGCGTGCTCCTCGCGGCGGTGCGCCCCAGCCTCCCGGCACTCGCGCTCTGGTCGCCCGAGGTCGCTTGGGACGTCCTTCGCGACACGACTGAGGCCTGGCTGGCCGACGCCGACCCCGGCGTCCTGCCCTCGCTGGTGCAGCTGACCGCGGCGCTCGGCGACACGCCCAGTTACGCGGGCGACGCGGCTCCGGCGGGGGCCGAACAGGCCGCGCTCTCGCTGGAGCCACTGCGCGCGGCCTTGCGCGAGGTGCTGCCCGAGGGGTGCGAGCTTCCCGAGCTCCCCCCCGCCGCGCCGTGGCAGGACCCAGGGCACGAGAGTCGCTTTCCGCTGGAGCCCAGCGACGCCCGCAGCGCACTGTTCCTGTTCAGTGACGTGTTCGACGAGGCATTCTCCGACGAGACGACGAAGAACGCGCTGGAGTCGGTGGTGCGGGAATACGGGGGGCGCTACGGCGTCTACCTGACCCAGTGGGCGCGCAACTGCGCCTTCGATCACGCCGCCGTGCGCGCCGTGGTGTGGCGCACGGCCTACCAGACCCTGGGCGAGACGATCCGCGCCGAGGTCCTCCCCTGGTGCCGGGCAGACGCGACTTGAGCACGCGGAGAGGCTCGAGGGAGGGGCTCTCGCTCGGGTGCTGGCGACCGCCGGGCCCCCTGACGTAGACTCCACACCATGCTCGACCTCCCCCCCCCTGGGTCTCCCCAGGAGATCGCGCGCTTCAAGGAGCTCTCGGCGCTGCTCGAGCAGCGCTTCGAGGCCTTCCGCGCCGACGCCAAGCAGCCCTACACCGCGGTGGTGGTCCCCTCGCAGAGCGTCGACCCCGTCGAGCTGGCCAAGATCAAGGGGGTGCAGCACTACGAAGAGCGCTCGCTGTTCAACCTCATGCTCCTGCGCATGCCGCGGCTGCGTGTGATCTACGTGACCTCCAAGCCGCTGAACCCGCTGGTCGTCGACTACTTCCTGCACCAGCTGCGCGCGGTGCCGAGCGAGCACGCCCAGCGCAGGCTCACCCTGCTCGACTGCGACGACGCCTCGCCGCGTCCGTTGACGCAGAAGATCCTCGAGCGACCCCGGCTGATCCAGCGCCTGCGGGACTCGATCGAGGACCCGGCCAAGGCGCACATGGTGGTCTTCAACTCCACCGCCCTCGAGCGCACGCTCTCGGTGCAGCTCGGGATCCCGCTGCACGCCTGCGACCCAGACCTCGCCCACCTCGGGGGCAAGACCGGGGCGCGAGAGGTGTTCCACAGGGCCGGGATCCTCGTCTCGCCCGGGCGCGAGGGCCTGCGCGACGCCGAAGACCTGGCCCAGGGGATCGCCGACCTCTCCGCGGAGGCCCCGGACCTGCGGCGGGTGGTGGTCAAGCTCAACGAGAGCTTCAGCGGCGAGGGCAACGCGATCCTCGACCTCACCCCGCTCCGCCCCCGGCCAGGCGCCGCGATCCCCGTGAACGTCGTCCGCGAGGCTTTGCCCGGGCTCGCCTTCGAGGCCGAGGGCCTCGGCTGGGAGGGCTACCGCGCGCAGTTCGACGACATGGGCGGGATCTGCGAGGGCTGGCTCGAAGGCGAGAAGGCCTCGCCGAGCGTGCAAATGCGGGTCAACCCGGCGCGCGAGGTCCAGGTGATCTCGACCCACGACCAGGTCCTCGGCGGTCGCAGCGGCCAGGTCTTCATGGGCGCGACCTTCCCCGCGGCGCCCGAGGTCCGCCTCGACCTGCAGCGCCTCGGGCGCCGCGTGGGCGACGAGCTGGTCAAGGAGGGGGTGATCGGGCGCTTCGGCGTGGACTTCGTCACCGTCAAGCAGCCCGACGGTCCGCCCAAGATCTACGCGCTCGAGATCAACCTGCGCCAGGGCGGCACCACCCACCCCTTCAACACCTTGAAGTTCATCACCGACGGGCGCTTCGACGAGGAGAGCGGGCAGTTCTTCACCGCCCAGGGTCACCCGCGCTGCTACTTCGCCACCGACTACCTCGCCGCGCCCGAGTTCCGCGGGATCTTGCCCTTCGACCTGCTCGACCGGCTCGTGGTCGAGGGGATCCACTTCCGCGCCAACGACACCGGGGTCGTGTTCCACCTCCTCGGGTGCTTGAGCGAGTTCGGCAAGCTGGGCTGCACCGCGATCGCGGAGACGATCCCCGAGGCGCTCCAACTCCACCAGGAGACCGTGCGCCTGCTGCACCAGCTGGGGGGCCGCGCGCAAACGCCGTGAGGCACGCGCGCGGAGCGGGTAGGATCGCGCAAGCGATCGGAGGCTCCGTGTCCCGCACCTTCTCGACCACCGTCCCCTGCCCCGAGTGCGGCGCTGAGCTCGAGCTCGAGGGCTACGCCAGCGTCAACGCCGACCGCCACCCGGAGCTCCGCGAGGCGATCCTGGACGGCTCGCTCCAGCAGTTCAGCTGCGCCTGCGGCGCGGGCTTTCGCGGCGCGCCCGAGTTCAGCTACCTGGACGCGGGGCGCAAGCAGTGGATCGCGGTGCACCCCTACTCCAAGTTGGGCACCTGGGCCGAGCACGACGCGCAGGCCGCCCAGCTCTTCGACGAGGCCCTCGGCAAGCTCGCGGGGCCCGCGGCCCAGGAGATCGGCGAGGGGATCTCCCCGCGGGTCGTGTTCGGCTGGGGCGGCCTGCGCGAGAAGCTGCTCGCCCAGGACCACGGCCTGGAAGACGCCGACCTCGAGTGCCTCAAGCTCCAGCTGTTCAAGACCAACGGGCTCATGCCCGAGGCGGGTCAGGAGCTGCGCCTGACCGAGGTCGCAGACGGCGCGCTGCGCTTCGCCCTCGTCGAGGCCGAGAACGAGCGCGCGCTCACGGGCTTCGAGGTCCCGCGCGCCGCGTACGACGAGGTCGTCACCCAGCGCGACGCCTACGCGCAGCTCCGCGAGCCGATCCTCGCGGGCTGCTTCGTCGACTGCCAGAAGCTGTTCCTGGGTTAGGACCCGAGCTTCGCGCGGAAGAAGTCCAGCGTCCGCCCCCAGGCCAGCTTGGCCGCCTCGGCGTCGTAGCGCGGGGTCGTGTCGTTGTGGAAGCCGTGGTTCGTGCCCGGGTAGGTGTGCGCGGTGTAGGCGACGGCGTTGGCCTTGAGCGCCTCTTCGTAGGCCGGCCAGCCGGCGTTCACGCGTCCGTCGTTCTCGGCGTAGTGGATCAAGAGCGGGGCCTTGATCTTGGCCACGTCGGCGGCCTCGGGCTGGGTCCCGTAGAAGGGCACGGCGGCCGCGAGCTCGGGCATGCGCACCGCGAGCTGGTTGGCGACCATGCCGCCGAAGCAGAAGCCGACGACGCCGACCTTGCCCGTGCTCTCGGTGTGGGCCTGGAGGTGCTTTGCGCCGGCGAGGAAGTCCTGGATCAGCTTCTCCCGGTCGAGCTTCTTTTGCAGCTCGCGGCCCTCGTCGTCGGTGCCGGGGTAGCCGCCCAGCGAGGTCAGGCCGTCGGGGGCGAGGGCCAGGAAGCCGGCCACCGCGAGCCGCCGGGCGACGTCCTCGATGTACGGGTTCAGCCCGCGGTTCTCGTGAACCACGAGCACGCCGGGCAGCTTCGCGGCGTCGTTGGCGGGGCGCGCGAGCAGCGCCTCGACCTCGCCCGTGCCGTCGGGCGACGCGTAGCGGATTCGCGAGGTCTTGATCCGGGGGTCGTCGGCGGGGACCTCCTGGGCCCACGCGTAGTTGGGGCTCAGCTGGGCCAGCAGCGCCGCGGCGCCCACACCGCCCACCGCGAAGCGAGCTGCGCGCTCGAGGAACTCGCGGCGGCCGATCCCGCCGTGCACGTACTCGTCGAACAGGTCCAGCACCTCGCGGGGGAAGTCTTCAGCGGCTCGGCGGTCCATGGGGGCTCCTCTCGTGGGTGGGGAGAGTCTAGCCGGGATCCGCGGGGCTCGCGGTGCTCCCCAACCTGGCGCTCTCGAGAGCGCGCCCCGTAACGTAGACTCCGCGTATGCTCCACGTCGACAAGGTCACGATCCAGCTCGGCGAACGCCGCCTCATGCACGAGGTCAGCTTTCGCCTCAACGCCGGCCAGCGGGTCGCCCTCGCCGGGCGCAACGGCCAGGGCAAGTCGACCCTGTTCCGCGCGATCATGGGCGAGGTCGGCGTCGACCGCGGCAAGGTCGAGCTCGACAAGGGGCGGCGCGCGGGCTACCTCGCGCAGGAGGTGCGCCCCCCCGAGGACGAGCGCACCGCGGTCGAGGAGGTGCTCGAGGCGCTGAGCGAGGTCAAGGCCCTCGAGGCCGAGGTCGAGCGCTTGATCGAGGCCATGACCGAGCGCCCCGACGACGAGGGGGTGATCGACGCCTACGGTCGCGCGCAGGCGCGCTTCGAGGAGCTCGGGGGCTACGACGCCGACTCGCGCGCGCGCACGATCATGCACGGCCTGGGCTTCACCCAGGCCCGCATGGACACCCCCCTGAGCCAGCTCTCGGGCGGCTGGCTCATGCGCGTGCAGCTCGCCCGACTCCTGCTCGAGCAGCCCGACCTCCTGATCCTCGACGAGCCCACGAACCACCTGGATATCGAGGCCCGCGAGTGGCTGCTCGGCTTCCTCAAGGGCTTCGAGGGCGCGGTGCTGCTCACGAGCCACGACCGCTACTTCCTCGACGCGCTCGTGACCCGAATCCTCGAGCTCGAGCTGGGGCAGCTCGAGGTCTACCACGGCAACTACACCTACTACGAGGCCGAGAAGGTGATCCGCCGCGAGCGGCTGAAGGCGTCCTTCGCGCGCCAGCAGAAGGAGCTCAAGGCCCACCAGGAGTTCATCGACAAGAACCGCGCGCACCCCGCCACCGCGCGCATGGCGCAGAGTCGGATCAAGCAGGTCGAGAAAATGGACCTGATCGTGCTGCCCCCCGAGCCCCCCGCCGACGTCAAGCTGCGCTTCCCCGACACCGCCCAGAGCGGGCAGGTCGTGTTTCGCCTCGAAGGGGTGGCCAAGCGCTACGGCGAGCTGACGGTGTTCGAGGACGTGCGCCACGAGCTCAAGGTCGGCACGCGCCTGGCCGTGGTCGGGGTCAACGGCGCGGGCAAGACGACCCTGCTCAAGCTGCTCGCGGGGCGCGAGGAGCCGAGCGCGGGGACCTTGACCCTCGGGCACAACGTGCAGCTGCAGTACTTCTCCCAGTATTCCGAGGAGTCCGAGGGCGAGAGCGCGTTGACGCTGCTCGAGTGGCTGCAGGCCGCGTCGCCCCCCCAGCCGCCCGTGCCCTTCCGCACCCTGCTCGGGTGCTTCCTGTTCACGGGCGACGACGCCTTCAAGCCCGTGCGGGTGCTCTCTGGCGGTGAGCGCGCGCGGCTCAAGATCGCGCGCATGCTGCTCCAGCCGGGGAACGTGCTCGTGCTCGACGAGCCGACCAACCACCTGGACATTCACAGCCAGAGCGTGCTGCTGCAGGCGCTGAAGAACTTCGGCGGCACGGTGATCTTCGTCTCCCACGACCGGCAGTTCGTGAGCGAGCTCGCCACCGAGGTGCTCCACGTGGCCGACGGCCGCGCGAAGGTCTACCCCTGCGACTACGAACAGTTTCGCTGGCAGCAGAGCCAGGCCGCCAACGGATCCTGAGCGGCGGCGACCGCTCAGCCGGGCGGGCCGAAGCACGTCGCAGGGGTGAAGGCCCAGGCGGGGCCGCAGGGGGGCAGCCCGCGCAGGCGGGCGTGGACCGCCGCGCGCTCGGCGTCGCTCCGCGGGGGCAGCTCGGGGAGGGCGGTCCCGCGCGCGCGCGACTGCTCCGCCCCGGCCACGCGCAGGCTGAGCTCCCGCAGGGGCAGCTCGGCGAGGGCCTCGAGGTCCTCCTCCCAGCAGCGGCCCTCCTCGATCCGCAGCCGCTCGAGCCGCGGGCACGCGCGGGCCAGGGCTCCGAAGTCGAGGGAGACCGTCTCGTGTGCGCTCAGCCCGCGCAGCCGCGGAAAGGACGGCGCCTCGCGGGCGAACCAGCTCTGGCCGAGGGCGACCCCTTCGAGGTCGAGCTCCTCGAGCTGGCGCAGCGCGGAGAGCTCGGAGAGGTTCAGCGTGAACGGGCGGCGTGTGCAGCGCAGCTTGAGGTGCGTGAGGTGCTCGGTGGGGAGTCGGCGGAGCAAGGCGCTCGGGTGCTCGTGGTCGGAGACGTCGCCGAGGGCCAGCCGCACCAGCGGGAGCTCCTCCAGCGCGCCGAGGGCGAAGCGGTCGAGGGGGGCCACCCCGGTCAGGTCGAGCTCGCTCAGGCCATGGAGCCGAGCGAGCCTGCGCAGGGCCGTGTGGTCGAAGCCCGGGTTGTCTCGCAGCACCAGGCGGCTGAGCGCGGGGGACCCGCTGAGCGTCTGCAGGGCGTCGCGCTCGAGCGCGGGGCAGGCGCTGAGGTCGAGGCTGTGGAGCGGGGAGGCGCCAGTGGCGACCTCCAGCAGCCCCGCGCGGGTCAGGGCCTGCGACCCGGCGAGGTCGAGGTGGGTCAAGCGCGGCAGCCGCGCGACGCAGGCGGCCAGCGCGTCGTCGACGCCGTCCAGCGGCGAGCTCGGCTTGCTCCGGCGGAGGTTGAGGTGGGTCAAACCCTCGAGCTTCGCCACCTCCTCGAGCAGGCGGGGGACGAGGCGCACGTCCTCGAGGGACAGCCAGCGCAAGCCGTGCAGCTCGCCCAGCCAGCGCCACTCGAGTGAGCCCGGGCGCAGACGCTCGAGGGAGAGCCCGGGGACCGCCTGCTCGCGCAGGTCCTCCCACAAGGTCCGGTGCCTGCTCCCCGCGTGCGGGCGCACCCACCAGGCGCGGTGCGCGGGGAGCTCGACCGCGGGGCGCGCGCGACTGGTCTCGCCGAGGGCCAGGACGCGCCCCTCCGCGTCGCGCACGAAGACCTCGTAGCGGTGCGCGGACTCGAAGCGGCGGGGGGGGAAGACTTGGGCCTCGAGCAGGGCGGGAGGCGTCGTGAGGCCTGCGCGCCTGCGCGCCGCGAGCAGGGCCTGCAGCAAAGCGGGGTCGTTGGGGCTGGCTCGCCAGGCGCGCTCGAGCTCACGCACGCGGTCGTCGCTCATGGCCCCAGGGTAGCCCGGGGAGCTACTCCGCGGAGGGGGTGGCGTCGCCGAGGGCGGCGCGCACCGAGCGCAGGAGGTCCTCGACCCGATAGGGCTTCTTGAGCACGGCGGCGCCGGCGGGCAGGCTGGCCGAGAACTGGGCCGGGTCGCTGTAGCCGCTGCTGAAGAGCACCGGCAGCCCCGGGCGCAGCCGCGCGAGCTCGACGGCGGCGTCGGGCCCGCTGAGCACGGGCATGACCACGTCCAGGATCGCGAGGGCGATCGTGTCGTGGGCCTGGCAGAGCTTGATCGCCTCGCGGCCGTCCTTGGCGACGAGCACCTTGTAGCCGCTGCGCTCGAGGGTGCGCACGACGAAGCCGCGGACCAGGTCTTCGTCCTCGGCCACGAGGATCACCTGCGCGGGAGGGTGGTCCGCGCCCACGACCGCGCCCTCGTCGCTGCCCACGCCAGGGAGGGGCGCTGTGGCGACGGGGAGGTAGACCCGCAGGGTCGCTCCCTGGCCCTCCTCGCTCTCGACCTCCAGCGCGCCTCCGTGCTTCTTCACGATCCCGTAGGCGGTCGCCAGGCCCATGCCGACCCCGCGGCCCTGGGCCTTGGTGGTGAAGAACGGATCGAAGATCCGCCCGCGGATCTCCTCGGGGATCCCGTCGCCGTCGTCGGTCACCGAGAGGCGCACGTAGCGCCCCGGGGCGAGGACGCCGGGGCCGCCGACCTCTCCGAGGTGGACGTTCTCGGTGGTCAGCGTGATCCGCCCTCCTTGGGGGAGCGCGTCCCGCGCGTTGAGGCAGAGGTTCATGACGACCTGCTCGATCTGCGAGCGGTCTCCCGCGACCTCCTCGAGCTGGTTGCCCGCGATCAGCGCCAGCTCGACGCTGCTCGGGATCACGCGCCGCAAGAGGATCAAGAGCTCGCGGACGAGCGCGTTGAGGTCGAGGGACACGAAGGCGATCGGCTGCTGCCGGCTGAAGGCCAGGAGCTTCTTCGTGAGCTCGGCGGCGCGCTCGGCGGCGGACTCGATGTCCGCGAGGAAGTCGAGGGTCATGGGGTTCGAGGCGCTGGTGCGCGCGAAGTGCACGTTGCCGAGGATCGCCTGGAGGAGGTTGTTGAAGTCGTGGGCGATCCCCCCCGCGAGGTGCCCGACCGCGTCCATTTTCTGGGCTTGTCGCAGCTGTTGCTCGAGGGCCCGCGTCTCGGTCACGTCGCGGCCGATCGCGAACAGGTTGCCGCTCGTGGGGTCGACGGCCCCGCTCCACTCGATCGTGCGGGCCGAGCCGTCCTGGTGCAGGTAGCGGTTCTCGAAGCCGACCATGGGCTCCCCGCGCTCGAGCATGGCCGCGACCCCGGCCCGGGTGCGCTCGACGTCGTCGGGGTGCACGAAGTCGAGGAAGGGGCGACGGGTGAGCTCGTCCATGGAGTAGCCCAGGGCCGAGGCGAAGGCGGGGTTGACCCGGGAGAAGTGCCCGTCGGGGCGCGCGACGCAGAGCAGGTCGAGGGAGAGCTCGAACAGGCGGTCTCGCTCCGCCGCGGCGGCGTGGCGCTCGGTGACGTTGCTCGCGACCAGCACGAACCCGGTCACGACGCCGTCGCGGAGGGTCGGCCCGACCCGTGACTCCCAGATCGAGGGGACCCCGTTGGCGTCGACGTAGGTCGTCGTGTAGTGGACGGGCTGGCGGGTCGCCGCCGCGCGCTGCAGGTGCTCGCGCACGTGGGCCCCCTCGGTGGGGGAGAGGAAGGCGTAGAGCTCCTTCCCCACGACCTCGGCCGGCGTCATGCCCGGGATCGTCCTGCTGATGAACAGGACCTTGGCCTCGCGGTCGAGCAACATGATCGTGTCGGTCGAGTAGGCGGTGATCTGATCGAGCAACGCTTGGGGAGAGAGCGACTCGTCCATGGATACCTCCCCCGGGCGCTGGCCAACCCTGCACTTCAAGGGTCGACTCTCCGCGACCCGCGGACGTCCGTCAAGCGGATCCGCTCCCTGCAGTGCAAACGCTCGCCCCCGGGGGAGTCTGGGCCCGGCGTGAGTGCCAGCGGCTAAGGGCTTAGGGTCGACGCCAACGGCGGGCGAGGCTCGCGGCCAGCTCCGGGAGGGGGTCGGCCAGGTTTTGAAACCACGACGCCCGGCTGGCCGGCCCGAGCTCGGGCGGGGCGAGGCGCCCGCGGAGCAGGGCGCGGGCCATGCGGCGCACGGAGATCCCGGTCGCCTGGCACTCGCCCAGGTGGGAGGCTTGGCGGAATCCGACGTCGCGCCCTTGCAGCAGCCGCAGGCCCAACACCGGGAAGTTCACCCCGGCCCAGAGGGAGAGCTCGATCGAGCCCCAGAAGCGAGGGTTGCACTCGATCACCGCCAGCGACCCGCCGCGCGCCTCGCGCATCATGTCGAGGTGCATCACCCCGTGGAACCCACAGCCCTCCACGATCTTGCGCCCAGCCTCGACGATCTCGGGGTCCTCGAGGAAGCGCCGCCAGTCCTTGGCGCCGATCGCCTCCTGGATCGTGTAGGCGACCAGGCGACCCCGATCGGCGAGGAGGCTGAGGTCCACGTCGTGCCCGGGAATGAAGCGCTGAACCAGGAGCGGGAGCGCGTGCTCGCCTCGACTCAGGCCCGCCGCGAGCTCCTCCGCGGAGTCCACGCGCACCACTCCGCGGCCGCCGTCTCCGATCGGCGGCTTGACGATCACGGGATAGGCGAGGTCGAGGCCTTGCAGGTCCTCGGGCCGGCGGAGCAGGCGAGTCTCGGGCTGGGGGACCCCTTGCTCACTCAGGTACTGCGAGAAGCGCCACTTGTCGTCGAACCGCTCCAGGGTCTCGCGGTCGGGGAGCGGGAACACGCCGAGCCTGGGGGTCAGCTGCCCCTGGAGCGTCGCCAGGGTGTACGCGGTGGGCATGTCCGTGGGCAAGATCGCGTCCAGGCCATGGGTTCGGCAGGCGCGGTTGAGTCGCTCCACCGCCGCCGCGCTCGTGTCCAGGAGCTCCGCTCGGGGGACGTAGTGATACCGGCGGCAATACCGGGAGAGGCGCATGGGAGAGAAACGCTGGGTGCACCACACGTGGGTCTGGACCCCGGCGACGCCCAGGCAGCGCAGGACGCTCTGGCCGAAGGCCGGGGTGTCGGACAAGAGCAAGACGCGGAGAGCCATGCCGATACGATACGCGCCCGCTATCGCGCGCGCCCGAGGTGCGTGGACCTCGACCCGCTCCTCGCCGGCAGCCGCGACGCCGGCATGAGATAACTGGACCTTCACGCCCCGAGGTGCAGAATTCCCGCGCTCGTACCCGTCATTTTGGCTGTGTTCGCCGTCCACCTGGTCATGGTGGGCGTGTTCGGGTTCCTCGCGGTCAAGGACCCCGACGCGAGGCACATGCGCCTGTGGGCGATCTCCTGGGGGGTCGGCACCGCGCGCTACCTGGCCGCCCTCGTCGGCCAGGCGACCGGCGCCGAGGAGGCGGCGAACCGCTTGGCCTATCTGACGCTCCTGGTCAGCGGGGTGCTGTTCATGGCGGGGACCTACCGCTACCTGCAGCGTGAGCTCCCCCGGGGCTGGGTCGGTGGAGCGCTGGCGGCGGCGGTGTGGGTGGTCGTGTGTTGGGCGCTCGACGCCGCCGGCCGCGGGCTGCCGTTCCTGGTCGAGACGCTCCCGACCTTCTTCTTCGCCGGCTGCGTCGACCTCTGGACGGGGGCCGTGATCCTGCGCTCGCGGGAGCTGGGCTCCGTGCGCCACGTCATGGGCTGGGCCCTCGTGGTGTGGGGGGTGCACCGCTACGACTACCCCTTCCTCCGCCCCGTGCCCGGCCTCGCCCCCTGGGGGTTCGGGCTCGCGTCCTTCCTCGGCGTGATCGTGGCCGTGGGCATGCTCTTGCTCTACTTCGAACGCGGCTGGGCGGAGCTGCGGCGCAGCGAGGCGCGCTATCGCTCGATCTTCGAGAACGCGATCGAGGGCATGTTCCAGGTCGCGCCGAGCGGGCGCTTCCTCACCGCGAACCCGGCCCTCGTGCGCATGCTCGGCTACGGGCAGAGCGAGGAGCTCCGCGCGCTGAGCCTCACGGCGGATCTGCTGGGTGAGCCCGACCCGGACCCCCGCTCGCGCCTCGACGCGCTCGTGGTCGCCAGCGAGCCAGACGGCGTCGAGACCGAGCTGCGGGGGGCTGGAGACACGCGCTGCGCCGTGCACCTGCACCTGCGCGCCGCACCCGACGGAGAGGGCGGCCACTACGAGGGCTGGGTCCGCGACGTGACCCACGCCAAGCGGCTGCAGGAGCAGCTGCTGCGCTCGCAGAAGCTCGAGGCCCTCGGTCGCCTCGCGGGCGGGGTGGCGCACGACTTCAACAACATGCTGACCGCGATCCTGGTCGGGAGCGAGCTGGCCGAGGCGGCCTGCGAGACGGGAGACGACCCTCGACCCGAGCTGCGGCTGATCCGGGACGCAGGCGAGAGCGCCGCCGCGCTGACGCGCCAGCTGCTGACCTTGGGGCGCAATCAGCAGCACCTTCCCGCCGCGGGGGTGGTCCCCCTCGACCTCAACGACGCGGTCGCGTCTGCCGTGGCGATCCTGGGGCGCCTGATCGGCGAGGACATTCGCCTCGAGGTGTCCCTCGCGAGCCAGACGCTGCGCGTCCGCGCCAACGCCGCGCAGCTCGAACAGCTCGTGCTCAACCTCGCGATCAACGCCCGCGACGCCATGCCGGAGGGGGGCGGACTCTACGTCTCGACCGCACTCCTCACCCGCGCCGGCGAGTCACGCGCCCAGCTCGTGGTTCGCGACGAGGGGGTGGGGATCGACCCCGAGGCGCGGGCGCGCCTGTTCGACCCGTTCTTCACCACCAAGCCGCTCGGCAAAGGAACGGGGCTGGGGTTGGCGACCGTCTACTCGACCCTGACCTCCCTCGGCGGTGAGATCGAGGTCACGAGCGCTCCAGGGCACGGCGCGACCTTCCAGGTGCTGCTCCCGCTCTGTGAGGAGGAGCCCGCGAGCGAGCCCGCCCCCGCCCCCTCCGCCACGGCGGCCGACGCCACGGTGCTCCTCGTCGAAGACGACGCCTCGGTGCGCAAGGTCACCGAGCGCCTCCTGCGCGGCGCTGGCTACGACGTCCTCGTCGCCGACGACATGGGGCACGGCCTGGCCGTGGCCCGCGCGCACCCCGGGGCCTTGAACGCGCTGGTCAGCGACATCGTCATGCCCGGAGGGAGCGGGGTCGAGCTCGCTCGCGCGCTGCTCGAGGAGCGGCCGGAGCTGCGCGTGCTGTTCGTCTCAGGCTACGCGGACCAGGAGCTCGAGGGCCTGCGCGCGCTCCCCCAAGCCGCGTTCCTCGCCAAGCCCTTCACCTCCGAGCAGCTCTCCGCGGCCCTCGGAGCGCTGCTCTCCCCGCCCTCCGGCTAACTGAACGCGCTCCCGCTCGGTCTCCAAGGCCACGAGGTTGGAGCTGCGAGCGGGGCCCCCTCAGTCGACGACCGGCAGGCCGCTGGGGACGCTCGGCGGCTGGTCGTTGGCGAGCGCCGCGATCGACGCCGAGTCGCTCAGGGCGCGGAGGAACTCGATCAGGTCGTCGAGCTGAGCGTTGGTGAGGAAGACCGGCGGGAGCAGCGTGGGGTCGACGGCGGAGATCCGCGCCTGGGTGCGCGCCGGGTCGAGGTCGAGCAGGGGCTGGAAGACGGCGGGGAGCTGGCCGACGTTGTAGTTGTTGAGGCTGAACTGCGGGTTCAGGTGGTGCTGCACGGCCACGCGCAGGTCGGTGAACGCGCCGTCGTGCATCCACGGACCGGTGAACTCGACGTTCCGCAGCACGGAGGTACGGAAGCGGTAGTTCTCCGCGGTGTTGCCGGTGATCAGCGCGCGCCCGCGGTCGTCGGGCTCACCCCCCTTGCCCGGGCCGAGCTGCGGCACGCAGAGGGCGTGGAACTGGTCGTCGCTGAGCAAGGGCCCGCTGTGGCACTGTCCGCAGCGCGCCGCGCCGAAGAACAGCAGGGCGCCGCGCTTGGCCGAGTCGCTGAGGGCGCTGTCGGTCCCCGCCAGGTAGCGGTCGAAGGGGCTGTTGAGCGCGACGTAGGCGTCGCGCTCGAAGGCCGCGATCGCCCGCGCGGCGTGGCCGAAGGTGAACTGGTCGAAGTTGGTCACGCCCGGGAACGCCGCCTGGAACAGCGTCCGATAGCCGGCGATCCCGCCCACGGTCCCGTTGTTGGTGCCCACCAGGCGCGCCATCAAGAGCTGCCAGATCTGTACGTTGCTCGTCGCGTCGGCGATCGGGTTCGAGCCGGGCTTGCCGCGCATTTCGTCGAAGGAGGTCACCGGGAACATGGCCTGAGCCGCGAGCGCGCTGTCCAGGGGACCGGTCAGGTCCGGGCGCGCGGGGGTCACGCCGTTGAGCACGGGCTCGGGGGTGGTGAACGCGCCGGTGCCTGGGTCGAAGCTCACCCGGCCGTCCCAGAACATGACGCGCGCCTGGGTCACGCCGTCGTTGAACAGGTCGGGGGCGTTGCGCGGGATCACCTGGCCGGTGGCCGTGCTCACCCGCGCGCTGGCGGTGCCCGTGGCGCCTTCGCCCAGGGAGAGCGGGAGCGCGTCGCCGGTGGCCGCGGTCGGGTGGTGGCAGGTCGCGCAGGAAATGTTCTGGTTGCCCGAGAGGACCTTGTCGAAGAACAGCGCGCGCCCGAGGGCCACGAGGTTCGCGTTCTCCACGGGCTGGCTGGGCGTCGTGACGCTGGCCCCCGCGATCGCGGTCCGGACCTCGGCGTCGGAGGGGGGGAGGGGTGCCCCGCCGCGGGAGCTGCTGTTGTTGCAGCCAGCGGCCGCGAGGCCAAGGGCCAGAGTTGCCGTCACGGCGATCGAGATTCGCTTCAACATGCTTCACCTGCCTTCCGGGCGGCGCACAGCCTCTCAGAAGAGCGGGGCCAGGTGAAGGGCTTGCCGGAGAAAGTGGGCGGGCGCCGGGGCGGCTCAGGCGTCGCGGGTGCGCGCGACGCCGAGCTTCTGCATGCGGCTGCGCAGCGTCGTCGGCTTCAGCCCCAGGAGCCGAGCCGCGCCGCCCTCTCCGGCGATCTTGCCCCCGGTCCGCTCGAGCACGCGCCGAATGTGCCGACGCTGGACCTCGGCCAGGGTCAGCGCGGGGTCGTCCGCCGGTCCCCCGGGCGCCGGGCCCCCGGCCAGGGTCAGGTGCTCGGGGCCGATCTCGCTGCCCTTGCAGAGGATCGCGGCGCGCTCGAGGGCGTTCGCCAGCTCGCGCAGGTTGCCCGGCCAGGCGTAGGCGCGCATGGCTGTGAGCGCGCTCGCGCCGACCCGCAACCCGCTGCGGCCCGTCCGCTGGGCCTGCTCGGTGAGCAGCGCCTCGCACAGCTGGGGCAGGTCTTCGAGCCGCTCGCGCAGCGGCGGGAGCGCCAGCGGAAACACGGCCAGGCGATAGTAGAGGTCGCGGCGGAAGCGCCCCGCCTCGATCGCGCCCTCGAGGTCGACGTGGGTCGCCGCGATCACGCGCACGTCCACCGGCACCACCCGCTCGCCGCCGACGGGTTGCACCTGGCGCTCCTGCAGCACCCGCAGGAGCTTGGTCTGCAGGTCGAGGGGCAGGTCGCCGATCTCGTCGAGCAGCAAGGTGCCGCCGTTGGCGGCCTGAAACGCGCCCGGGCGGTCGCGCAGCGCCCCGGTGAACGCGCCCTTGACGTGCCCGAAGAGCTCGCTCTCGACGAGGCCCTCGGGGATCGCCGCGGCGTTCAGCGCCACGAAGGGGGCCGCCGCGCGGGCGCTCCAGGCGTGGATCGCGCGCGAGAGGCGCTCCTTCCCCGTGCCGGTCTCGCCGAGGATCAGGACGGGCGTGTCGGTCGCGGCCACCTGGGTCGCCTGGGTCACCACGCGCCGCATGCAGGGCGCGACCGAGTCGCGCAGGACGTTGAGCGGCTCGCCGAGCCAGCGCTGCTCGAGGCGGCGGGTCTGCTCGAGGCCCTGGGCGTTGAGCTGCGCCAGCGCCAGCCGCTGGCGCGCGTTGTGGTAGGCGAGGGCCAGGATCGCGCCGTAGGCCTCGGCGACGGCGACGGTCGCCTCGTCGTAGGGTTCGCAGCGATTGCGGTCGAGGGCCAGCAGCCCGTGACACCGATCGCCCGCGCAGAGCGGGACGACCATGCAGCTATGGCCATGCGGGAGGTCCAGCACCCCGTCGAACAGGTCTCCGTCGCCGTGGGCGTGCTCCGCCTCGAGCACCGCGCGCGCGCGGCGGGTCTCGAGGACGTCGCGCAGCGACGGGAACTCGTCGAGGGTCACCCGGCGCTGTCGGACGTCCTCGTTGGCCAGCGGGCCGCGGGCCATGTGCACCCGCAAGCCGCCTTCGTCGAGGAGGAACACCGTCGCCAGGTCGTAGGGCACGACGCGCCGCAGGCAGTCGAGGCCCTGACGCAGCACCGTGTCGACCTCGTCGGGGGTCGCGGTGACCGCGATCAGCTCCTTGAGGTCCTGAGCCAGGTCGAGCATGGAGCACCTCCGCGGCTCCCTACAGTAGCCGGGGGGGCGCCCCAGAGAAGAGAGAGCACGAGATACCGTGCCGCGAGGTCGCGAGGTTTCGCTTCGCCCGAGGGGCGTGTGCGGGGGCTAGGCGCCCTCGCCCAGCACGGGGGGCGGCGGCTCGACGTTGGGCGAGGGGCGGCGGGTGGCCAGCTCCTGGTCGATCAGGATCAAGCCGCGGCCGTCGCCCGCGACGAGCTTCGAGCGCCCGACGATGTCGCTGACCACGGCCTCCTCCTCGACCTGCTCGCGCACGAACCACTGGAGGAAGTTGTGCGTGGCGTGGTCGCGCAGCTTGAGCGAGAGGTCCACGAGCTCGTTGATCCGCTGGGTCACGCCTTGCTCGTGCAGGTAGGCGGCGTTGAAGGCGGCCTGCGGGGTCTCCCACTCGGTCGGGGGGGCCTCGATCGAGCCCAGGACGACGGTGCCGTCGCGGTCGAGGAGGTAGTTGTACATCCGCGTCACGTGGCCCTGCTCTTCGCGCGACTGGAGGCGCATCCAGTGCGCGTGGCCGCGCAGGCCAGTGCGCTGGAACCAGGCTGACATCGAGAGATACAGGTAAGACGAGTAGAACTCGTGGTTGAGGTGGCCGTTGAGGGCCTCCTCCATTGCGCTGTCGATCATGCTGCACCTCGCCTAGAGCATAGCGCGTATGCCCGCGCGTGCGGGGTTGGGGTCACGCGCGGATCGCCCAGCGCAGCTTGGCCGAGGTGCTGCGGGGGTTGGCGCGGCGCTCCTCGGGGCCGGCGCGCACCACCGCGTCGTTGGTCGCGCGGTAGACGCCGTCGCGCACGCCGTCGCGGAAGGCGCGCTTCACCCGGCGGTCCTCCCCCGAGTGGAAGGTCAGCACGGCCACACGCCCGCCCGGGTTCAGGCACCCGGGGAGCTGGCGCAGGAAGAGCTCGAGGACCCCGAGCTCGTCGTTGACCGCGATCCGCAGGGCCTGGAACACCCGGCGCACCCGGCGGTCGAGGGCCTCGCGCTCCCGGCGCGGGCAGTAGGGGCGCAGGATCTCGCGCACCGCCTCGGCGAGCTGCAGGGTGCGGGTGTAGGGCGTCGCGCTCCGGCGGGCGACCAGCTCGCGCGCGAGCAGGGCCGCGTGGGGCTCGTCGGCGTAGTCGGCGAGGGCGGCGGTCAGGTCGGCGGGCGAGACCCGCGCCAACCACTCGGCGGCCGAGGGCGGGCGCGCAGGGTTCAAGCGCAGGTCCAGGGGGCAGTCGACCTTGAAGGTGAACCCGCGCGCGGGGTCGTCGAGCTGCATGGAGGACACGCCGAGGTCGGCCAGGATCGCGTCGGCGCCGCGGAGCCCCAGCTCGGCGAGGACCTTGGGCAGCCCCGCGAAGTTCGAGCGCACCGGCGTGAACGCCGCCTCGTCGAACCCGGCGGCGCGCACCCGGGCCGAGGTCTTGGGGTGCTCGAGCGGGTCGACGTCGAGCCCGATCAAGCGCCCGCCCGGGGCGAGCTCGGGCAGCAGGGCCAGGGTGTGCCCCCCGAAGCCGAGGGTGCAGTCCACGGCGACCTCGCCCGGCCGCGGCGCCAGCGCCTCGAGCACCTCGGCGACCAGGATCGGGCGGTGGCTCCCCGCGGGGGTCTTACCCGCGGCGAGGACCTTGGCGACGTCTTCGGGGTAGCGCTCGGGGTCACGCTCCTTGTATTTGTCCTCGAAGCGCCGCGGGTTCTTGCCGCGGTAGCGCTTGCGCCGCCGCCGCGGCGCGTCGGAGGGGTCGGAGGCTGGATCGGGGTTCACGGACGCAGTGTAGCTGGGGGGGAGGGCGTCGCAGCGGGTAGGCTGGGAGGCATGACGATCCGCGCCGTGGTGTTCGACCTCGACGGGACCCTGGTCGACTCGCTCCCCGACATCGGGGGCAGCATGAACCAGGTCCTGCGCTCCCTTGGCCTCCCGCCCCACCCGCTGAGCGCCTACCGGGAGTTCGTCGGCGAGGGGGTCCTGCGCCTGGTCGAGCGCGCGCTCCCGCCGGGGTTCGCCGCTCGGGAGCAGGCCGTCGCCGCCTTCCGCGAGGTCTACGGCGCGCGGCTGACCGCCGAGAGTCGGGTCTATCCGGGGATCGCGGAGCTGCTCGCCGGGCTCGAGGCGCGCGGGGTGCCCTGCGCGGTGTGCAGCAACAAGCCGCACGGCATGACCGAGCGCGTGGTCCGCGCGCTCCTGGGCGAGGCGAGCTTCGTGTGCGTCGAAGGGGAGCGGCCCGAGCGCCCGCGCAAGCCCGACCCCGCCGCGGCCCTCGACGTGGCCCGCGCGCTCGGTGTGGCGCCGAGCGAGGTCGCCTTCGTGGGCGACACGAAGACCGACATGCAGACCGCGGTGGCCGCGGGCATGCAGCCCGTGGGGGTCGCCTGGGGCTTCCGCGACCGCGCCGAGCTCGAGGAGCACGGCGCGGCCCTCGTGGTCGAGGACCCGGCCGAGCTCCTCGCCTGGGCGCAGGCCGCGGGGCCGGGCGCGTGACCGGGGCGCCGCGGGTCAGCAGCTTGGGGGCGGTCGGCTCGCGCTGATCGACGCAGCCTGCGAGGCGGCGGGCTCCCCAGGCGGGGGGCGAACCACGGGCTCGATTCGCTATCGTGAGGCCATGAAGCGCTGGGCTACAGCGGACGGTGTGCTCGCCGAGGTCGGGGGCGACGGCTTCGTGCTCCTCGACGCCGAGGGGCAGCTGGCGCGCGAGTTCACGCCGCGGATCGACTCGGTGGAGGATTCGCTCTACACCACGATCTACGCCGTGGTCGGCGACGCGCTCGTGCAGCGCCTGGCCGTCGACACCGACGCCCTCTCGCGCAACGAAGACCGCGTCGAGCTCGAGGGGCTGCGCGAGCTCGGCCCCGAGCAGCCGCCCACCGAGGCCGACGTGCGCGCGGCGCTCGCGGCGCGCGACGCGCGGGCGGGCAAGGCCGAGGAGCGCACGCGGGAGCGGATCGCGGCGCTCGCCCGCAGCCCCTCGGACGCCCTGCCCGAGCTGAGCTCGGCGCGCCAGGCGCTCGCCGCGCGGGTGGTGCGCTACAGCGACGACCTGGCCAAGGCGCTGCTGCATTGTCTGAGCGAGCTCGCGGAGCTGCACGACGAGCTCGAGGGGCGCCCCGACGCTTTGCCCTGGGTCGCGGCCGCGGCCGAGGAGCTCGCCGGCGCGGCGCGGCTGATCACCTTCTCGGCCAACCCCGAGGACCGCGCGCTGCGCTTGCACCCCCACCGCTTTGGGCCCACGCCGACTCCGCCCGCCAGCCCGGTGCTCGAGGCCCTCGTCGAACCCCTCGCCTGGCTCGAGGGGACCGACCACGGGGAGCTCCTCGAGCGGCTCGAGGAGCTCCAGCGCGACGTGATCTTCCGCGCGGACATGCAGGCTTACTTCGACGCCAAGGAGACCAAGGCGGCCTACCTGCGCGCCGCCACGCGGGTCGCGAACGCCGCGCCCCCCCTCGCCGCCGCGTGCCTGCGCGCCGCGGAGCGGCGCTGAAGAGCAACGCGACGGCGGCGACCGCGGCGCCTGGAGAGGC
>JAGQRJ010000913.1 GCA_020425635.1 Planctomycetota bacterium
CCCACGGGAGGCCGCGCCCCCTGCCGACGCGGACGCGGCGGCGGCGGCGGCGGCTCCGGCGGGTGAGGCCCGCGCGCGACCAGGGTCACGGCCTTAGCGTCGAGCAGCCGCAGGTAGCTGGGCAAGCGCTTGGACTTGGGCCCCAGCACCACCACCGCGATCGGCACGTTCCAGCCACGCGCCTCGGCCTCCGCGCGGCCCCAGTCGGGCAGATACGCCGGCGCAGCCTTGAAGGCGTCCAGCCGCTCCAGACGCTCCACGATCCACCTCGGCGGCGGTCCGCCGGGCGGCGGCGGCGGCGGCGGTGGCGGCGGCGGCGTCACCGGCGGCGGCGGAGTGTCGAACTCGGCCTCGCCTCCGGTCTCGGTCTCGGCCTCGGCTTCGGTCTCGGCTTCGGCTTCGGATTCGATCTCGGCGTCGGACTCTGCCTCTGCCTCTGCCTCTGCCTCGGACTTGCTGGCCCCCTTGCGCATACCAAGCCGTAGGGGCGGAGCTTGCCTCCGCCCGTGCCTTCCTCTGGGTCTTGGACGGAGGGATTTCACCGCAGAGGCGCCGAGGACGCGGAGGATTCGCAGAGGACGCGCCGGCATGCCGGGCGGGGAGGCCCGGCAGGCGGGGTCGCGGGCACAGGGGTGGCGTCGGTGTCAGGAAAGGGAGCGACGCGGGGGAGCGCGACCGCGGGCGGAGGCAAGCTCCGCCCCTACGGCTTGGGGGCCCGAGGTTTCAGGATCGGTCTCGATCTCGGTCTCGGTCTCGGTCTCGGTCTCGATCTCGGAATCGGTCTCGGTCTCGGTCTCGGAATCGGTCTCGGTCTCGGTCTCGGTCTCAGTCTCGATCTCGGATTCGGTCTCGGATTCGGTCTCGGTGTCGGCGTCGGTCTCGGATTCGGACTCTGTCTCCGTCTCTGCCTCCGCCTCGGTCCTCGCCTCCGACGAGGCCTAGCGCCGGCGGCGGAGCGTCAGCCCCAGCAGGCTCAGCGCGAGCAACGCGAGCAGCGCCTCGCCCCCACCGTCGGCGGGCGCGGCGAGGCCGCAGCCGCTGCGGCTGCTGCGGCCGCCGGTCGGGGCGGGGGTCGCGCCCGGGGTCGTGGTTCCGCTGCGCGGGAGCGCGGGGCCGGTGCCGCCGCCCTGGCCGACGGCCGGGATCTGGAACGAGACCGCGGGGCGGTTGAGCTCGTTGCCGAAGGCGTCACGGGGGGCGTCGTAGAAGTAGGCCACGAAGGTCACGTCGCCGCCGGCGGCGGGGTAGCGGTCGAGGTTCAGCGGCACGTCGCGCTGGTTGGTCAGCTCGTAGACCGAGCTCTGGTGGCTGGCCTGGTCGCTCCAGCCCGTGCCCTGGCGCGGCACGAGCACGTCGATCGCGCCCAGGCTCTGGTCGCTGCTCTCGCCCGCGCTGCTCAGCGCCTTGAGCTCGACCCGGTAGGCGCCGGGGTCGAGGGAGGCGTCGAAGCGGAAGCGCACGCTGAGCTCGCCCGCGGGGAGGACTCCGTTGCCGCTGGCGTCGGTCCGAACCTGCCCAACGACGACCTCCGCGTCGTAGGGCACCGCCCATACGCCGTTGGTGAAGCAGCGCTTGCCCTCGACGGGCGCGCTGTCGGGGTCGCCGTGGGTGAAGGCGCCGAGGGAGAGCACGGTCGGGGTCTGGATCAGGCCCTCCTCGCTGGGGTCGAGGGGCTCCTCGAGGTCGAGGTCGGCGCCGCCCGGCTGGAGGTGTCCGCGGGGCACGAGCCGCGCAACGCCCGAGGGCTTGCTGCCCACCGGGTTGGGGTCGCCGGCGCTGGTGCGGTAGACCTCGAGCGCGGTGACCGCGCCCCACTCGTCGGTGCTGCGGTAGCGATAGCCCAGGCGCACGTGGGGCGACCCGCGGCGGACCAGGGCCGTGCCGCGGCCGTCGAAGGCGCCGCCGCCGCCGATCCGGCCGTCGGCGTCTTCGTGGCGGGGGTCGGCGTCGTGCCAGCGCAGGGTGGCCTCGTCGAAGCGGTCCTCGGCGTCGAGGGAGAAGCGCACGAGCGGCCCGTCGGTCACCACCGCGCTGCCGCTGGCGAGGGCCTCCAGCGCTCGCTCGGCCTCGGTCGCGCCCGCCTGCTCGTCGCCCATGACGTAGGTCAGCACGCGCCCGAAGGCGCCGCGGTGCACCTTGAAGGTCGAGGCCAAGGGAAGGATCGTGGCCGAGCGCACCTCGGTGTAGTTGAAGTCGCCGTGGGCGTCGTTGCCCGCGATCCCGAACACCTTGCGCGGGAAGCGGACGCCCGGGCGCCGCGCGAGCTCGTAGTCGAGGAGCTGCGCGTTGAGCTCGTGGAGCTTGCCCAGGGCGCGGTGCATGCGCTCGTCCCAGTCGGCCACGCCGGCGACGTAGTCGGGGTCGGTGAAGGGGTTGAGGTCGAGCCAGTCGATCGTGCGCCCGACCTCGCGCCCCTGGCGGTCGCTGTTCCACACCTGCAGGCCCTTGAGCACGAAGCCGTCGCCCTCGGCGTTGACCGCGAGGTCCTGGCGCTGGGCGGGGTCGGTCTCGAAGGCCAGGTCGAGGTTCGCGGCGTCCCAGCCCGCGCTCTTGCTCAGCGGGTGCGCCGCGTAGGAGGCGGCGCGCCGGTTCTCGGCGCGGTTGTCCTGGCTGAAGCGGCGCAGGAGCTCCGGCAGCGGCAGGTCGGGGTCCTTGGAGCCGAGGGTCCGCGCGACGCCGCTGCCGCCGTGCCAGGGCCCGTCTATGTGCTGGGCGCGGTAGGTCAGCAGGTGCGCGCCGGTGGGCAGCGGCAGCCCGGCCACCATGCGGTTGAGCTGGGTGAAGGTCACCTCTTCGCCGCGGGTGATCCCGAACAGCTCGCGCATGCGCCCCCACTCGTCGAGCCCGTGGGAGTGGGCGGGGGCGGTGGGCCCGAACTGCGGGCGGTCGCGGAGGTCGTCGCCGGGGCGATAGAACGCGTTGTGGTCGGTGGTCACCACCCGGTCGACGGTCGCCGCTGGCGCGTCGGTCAAGCCGAGGGCGAAGGCCGACTCCTGGATCATGGGGATCGGCCCGCCGAAGGCCTTGCGCGGGGCGAGGACGTCGAAGCTGTCGTCTTGATACCACTCGGCGGTGGTGTGCATGTGCGCGTCGAAGTAGCGCCCCTCGCCCGGGAGGTAGGGTCGCGGCTGGCTCGCGAAGCGCGTCTTGAGCGTCTTGGTGTAGGTCCCCGTGTGCGTGCGCCAGAGGTAGTGCAAGAAGCGCCGCCGGTTGGTCCACTCGACCTCGCAGGTCACGAAGCGGTCCTCGTCGCCCTGCCCGCGGAGGGCGAAGGCCGCCGTGGGCACGCGCACGATCGTGTAGCGGCCGGGCACCTGGATCCGGTCGTGCTGGAACGCGCGCAGGTCGGGTCGCCCCGCCCGGCGCAGCGGCTGGCCGAGCTCGTCGAGGAGCACGACCCCCGGCTCGGCGGTCTGTCCGCCGATCCGGCTGTCGTCGTAGAGCACGCGCCGCGGCGCGGTGCGCGCGGGGAACTCGTGGCTGCCGAGGGTCACCCGGTCGAGCTCGAGCCAGGTGTTCGGGTCGAGGTCGCCCTTCTCGGGCACGAAGAGCATGACCGGGAGGTAGGTCCGCGCCGGCGCCAGGCGCCAGGGCGCGTCGGCGATGAACGAGAGCTTGCCGCCCTGTTGATACTGGGTGGTCACCCCGCCCTCGTGGGGCGGGAGCAGCTCGAGCCAGCCGACGTCGTTGGTCGCGTCGTCGTCGGCCGGGCCCTCGAGGCGCAGCTCGCAGGTGAGGATCCGGTCGGGGAGCGCGAGGGCTCGCGCGGCGGGGACGCTCCAGCTCAGCTCCACGCGCTGCCCCGGGGCCAGGGCGGCGACCGCCTGGGGCGGGAACGCGAGCTCACCGAGGCTCGCCTGCAGCAGGCGCGGTGCGCCCACCCCGCGGCCCTCGACCGTCGCCCGCAGCGCGACCGACCCGTCGTCGCCGACCGCCAGGGGGGCCTCGGCCAGGGCCGCGTCGCGCCAGGGGCGCGCAGCGCGCGCGAGCTCCGTGGCCACGCGCTGCTC
>JAGQRJ010000914.1 GCA_020425635.1 Planctomycetota bacterium
CGAAGCCCTCGCCGCAGGAGGCGCCCCCGCGAGCGCCGGAGACGGCGCCGCGGCGACGACCGCCAACGCGGAGTCGGCCGCCGAGGCGGTCGCGCAGGGCACCTCGACCCTCGGTGAATGGGCCGAGGCGCTGCGCGCGGCGGCCGCCGGGGGCGACCGCGCTGCGCGCGCGACCCTCGCCGCGCTCGAGGACGAGGTCGGCGCTGGCGCCGGGGAGCCGACGACCTTGGACGACAGCGAGGGACCCTTGGCGGGAGTCGATCCAGGGGTGACCATTCGCCTGCACTCAGCGCGCCGTTCCCAGGTGAGCTGGGCGCTGCGCACCGCCGAGCGGCGGTACTTCGAACGCAAACCGACCGGGAGGTAGTCGTGATTCGCACTTGCATGATGGTGGGCGTGCTCGCCTTGGCTTCGACGACGGCGGTCGCCGCGGGGGAGGCTCAACTCGCCACGCACAACGCCGCCGTCGACTGGTTGCTCCAGGCCCAGCACAAGAACGGCGGCTTCGGTCAGATCCCCGGAGAAGAAGAGGGCGAGCTCGGGATCACCGCGCTCGTGCTGCGCGGGCTGGCTGGGCTCCCGGACACGGTGGTCGAGATCGACCCCGACGCCGAGGCGACCCCAGAGCACAAGCGCGCCCTGGCCCGCGTGGGCAAGGTCTCGGTGGCGGTCACCAAGGCCGTCGAGTTCCTGCTCAAGCACCAGCAGCCCGACGGCTCGTTCAGCAAGGGCAAGTCTGGGCTCGGCACCTACCGCACCGCGATCGCGGTCTCGGCCCTGGTCGCCGTCGATCGCGAGAAATACGCCGACGCGATCCAGAAGGCCACGACCTGGCTCAAGGCCGACCAGTTCGACGAGGGCGAGGGCGTCAAGGACGACAACCCGCACTACGGCGGCTACGGCTACGACCACGAGGGCACCAAGCCCGACGCCGACCTCTCGAACACCCAGATCGCCCTGACCGCGCTCAAGGACGCCGGGATCTCCCCCGACGACCCGGTGTTCAAGCGCGCCATGACCTTCCTCGAGCGCTGCCAGAACTCGAGCGAGACCAACCCCGGGATCGCCAAGCTGAAGCCGAAGGACGACGGGGGGTTCATCTACGACCCGGGCCTCTCCGACAACAAGAGCGCCGCGACCCAGAACGACGACGGCACGACGAGCTACGAGAGCTACGCGTCCATGACCTACTCGGGGCTGATGTCCTTGCTCTACGCCGGGCTCGACGAGAGCGACGCGCGCGTCCAGGCTGCCCAGCGCTGGATCGCGGCCAACTACACCCTCGAGGAGAACCGGGGCCTCGGCGTGCGCGCCAAGGAGCCCGACGCCGCGCAGCAGGGGCTCTACTACTACTACCACTCCTTCGCCAAGTGCCTCTCTGCTCTGGGCAAGAAGATGGTCAAGACCGAGGCCGGCGACCGGGCCTGGGCGGTCGACCTGTTCGAAGCCCTCGGAGCGCGGCAGAACGACGACGGCAGCTTCAAGAACGCCAACAGCCGCTGGTGGGAGCAGGACCCCGTGCTCTGCACCGCCTACGCGCTCAACGCGATGAACTTCGCCGCGCCGTTCTTGGCCGAGTAGACCCGTGCGGGTCGGGGTGTGGCTGATCGGGGCGCTGGGCGACGTCGCCACCACCACCGTGGTGGGGGCGCGCGCGATCGCGCGCGGGCTCGCCCCGCGCACGGGCCTCGTGAGCGAGACCGCCCTGTGTGAGGGGCTGGAGCTGGCCCCCTTCGACGCGTTGGTGTTCGGCGGGCACGACGTCCGCGAGGGTTCGCCCCTCGTGGCCGCCGAGCGCCTGGCCGACGAGGGGGTGATCCCCTACGCGCTGCCCGCCGCGCTGCGTGAGGACCTCGAGGCCTACGCGGCGCGGATTCGCCCGGGGTGCGCCCTGGGCGGCGGCCGGGTCGTGCAGGAGTCCGAGAGCCAGGCCGCGCGCGGCGTACGCGCGGCGGGGCCG
>JAGQRJ010000915.1 GCA_020425635.1 Planctomycetota bacterium
GCCTCGCGACGGGTCCGCCCGCGCCCGCGCCCGGCCCCCCCTCCCGCGCCTCCGGCGCAGAAGCCGCCGACGCGGCGCCCGCCCCGCCCCTTGACCGACGCCATGCGCGGACTGCTCGAGCACGTCGAGGTCTTGCTCGAGCCGATCGCGGCCGGGCTGGCGCGCAAGGGCGCCGAGATCAAGTTCACCTACGGCGAGCCGCCGGTGGGCTACTCGTTCTTGATCACCGACCCCGACGCCCGCTACGCCTTCCTCGAGCAGCGGGTGGTGATCGACCCCGAGCACCTCTACGGCGAGCCCACCGGTCGGGTCAACCTGCTCATGGCCAGCAACGCGATCACCTACTTCTCGCGGGGCCTGCGCTGCCTCGTGACCGGCGACCGCCTGCGCTTCCGCCGGGAGCTCTACCTCCACGAGGGCCCTGAGCCGATCCTCCGCGCCGAGCTGATCGCCAACCTCACGCGGTTGTGCGAGGGCTGGGCCGAGATCTTCCAGCCGCTGCGCAACGTCCAGGAGGGCGTCCCCTGGCACAGCGCCTTGGCCTTCCTGCGTGAGAAGCGCCAGCCGCCGGGCGGGCGCGCCCTCGAGGCCCTGGAGGAAATGCTCACGGACCTGGGGCCCCAGCGCGAAGGCAACCAGCTCGCGGTCTTCGTCGAGGGCTCGGGCGACGACCCCGTCATGCTCTCCCAGCGCGAGGACCTGCAAGCGACCTTGCTGATCCGCAGCTGGCACCCGCCCGCCTACGAGACCGAAGCGGTGAAGCACGGCGAGCACGCCCCCCAGATCGAGGCCCTGCTCGAGGAGCTCAACCACAAGAACGCCACCCGCCCCTACGCGCTGGGTTGGGATCCGAAGCGCGGGGTCGTGGCCAGCGCTCAGGTCACGGGCACCGGCGGCACCACCCCGCCCCGGGAGCGCGTGCTCGACTGCCTCGTGACCCTCGGCCACGCCCGCGCCGCCGAGCGCTTCCGCTCCCTCGGGGACTGAAGCTCCACGCGCACCCAGCGAGCTTCGGCCTGCGGCGCCTGGCGCGAGGAACGGACCGCGCACTATCCTCCAGTGTGCGGATCGGTCCCTACACCCTCGAGGAAGAGCTCGCCCGCGGCGGACAGGGCGTGGTCTACCGCGCGCTCGACACGCGGCTCGAGCGCACGGTCGTGCTCAAGCTGCTCGAGCTCGAGGGCGAGGACCAGGCGCGACGCATGCGACGCGAGGCCCAGGCCATGGCCCGGCTTCGCCACCCGCACGTGGTGCCGCTGCACGACGCCGGCGAGCACGAGGGCAAGCCCTACCTCGTCTTGCCCTACCTCCCCGCGCCCTCGCTGCAGCGGCGGCTGGACGAGCGCGGGCCGCTGCAGCTCGAGCACGCGCTGCGCTTCACCGCCGACGTCGCCCAGGGCCTGGCGGCGGCCCACGCGGTCGGACTGGTGCACCGTGACGTGAAGCCCGCCAACGTGCTCGTGGACGAAGAAGGCCGGGCCTTGCTCACGGACTTCGGCCTGGTGAAGAAGGTCGGTCCGCAGCAATCCCTGACCCTCAGCCTCTCGATCCAGGGCAAGTTCCTCGGCACGCCCGGCTACTGGCCGCCCGAGCAGGCCCACGGCCAGCACGACCGGGTCGGTCCTCCGGCGGACGTGTATGCCCTGGGCGGCTTGCTCTACGCGCTGCTCACCGGCAGGCCCCCGCGCGAGGTCCCCAACCTGCAGGCGGTGCTGCAGGCCTTCCTCGAGCCGCTGCAGCCGATCTCCGAGCTGCGCCAGGACGTGCCCGGCTGGGTGGAGCAGCTGGTGGGGGCTTGCCTCGAGCAAGACCCCTTGCGTCGCCCGAGCCTGGCGCGGGTCCTCGAGGCGCTCGAGACGCAGAGCTTTCGCGCCCGTCGGCCGCGCGCCGGCGCTTGGCGCTACGTCGTCGGCGCCGGTGGGGCGCTGGCCCTGACCACGGGACTGACCGCGTGGCTCGTCCTCGGGTCTCGCGCCCCCGACTCGCCGGCTCCTTCGACCCAGCCTGCCCCGACCCGCGCCGCCCCCGCCCACGCTCCGCCGCGACGAGCCGAGCAGGTCGGGGTCGAGCCGAGTGGGGCCCCGAGCAAGGGCGCGGCCGCCGACCCCCTCGCTGCCGACCGCGCCCGCCTGGCCGAGTTGCTCCCGCGTCTGGACGAATACGCCCCCGCGGAGCTGCAGCGAGCAGCCTTCGAGCTGGAGGCGCGGGTGGCGGCGGCTTTGGCCGACGCGCTCCTGCGTGAGGTCGACGCGGCCGACCTGCAGACGATCTACCGCCAGGACGCCCTGACACGGTTTCCCAGAACGGACGACGCCGAACGCTTCCTCCTCGCAGGACAGACCTACATGCGCAGCGAGGCCGAGGGCGAGGCGAAGGCCGAGCACGACCGCCTGGCCCGCGTGTGCTTCGCGCGCGGGGCCCAGCTCGGGTCGAGCGAGGCGCTGTATCGGCTGGCGGAGGCCTCGGGGCGAGACCCCCAGCTCAGCGGCAGCGAGCGCGTCGCGCTGCGACTCGAGCTGGAAGCTCGCGCCGCGCGCGCCGGCTCGATCGGCGCGCTCTCCGACCTGGCGAACCACCTGTGTGCGCTCGTGCGAAGCACACCCGCGCGTCGCGCCTGGGCCACCGACCGCCTCTCCGACACCCTCGCGCTCTTGGAAGACCGCTTCGCTGTCGACACCCTCCCCCTGCGCAACGACGCCAAGGTCCACCTCGCCTACGCGGTGGCCTTCGAGGCGACCCTCCGTCCGCCGGCGGACCCCGCCCAGGAGCTGGAGGCCCTCGAGCGCGCGCGGGCCCAGATCGTCGAGCTGCGGCGGTCGGCGGTCCGCGCCCAGATCGAGCCGTCCACCCGCCAGCTCGCGTCGGCCCAGCTCTCGGTCCTCGAGCGGCGCGTGGCCGCGCTCCGCGCCCGCCTCGCTCGCTGAGCAGGCGCGGTCGTGGCGGGGGAGCGCACCCGCGCGTGCCGGATTCCTGGAACCGACCGGAGGTCGACTGGGTGAGAGGGGCATGCTCGCTCGTCGATCGCTCGCCATGGTCCTGGTCTTCGTCGCTGGGCTCGCCCTGCTGGGCACCTCCAAGGTCCTGAGCCCTTCGCGTCCGCGGCTGCAAGCCCGAGCGGGCGCGCCCGCGGCGCCGCTCGCCCCGCGCGTCGCCAGACGACGCAGCGCGGCCGCCCTCGACGCGGCCCAGGTCGAAGCAGTCGCCGAC
>JAGQRJ010000148.1 GCA_020425635.1 Planctomycetota bacterium
GGTGAGTTTGCGGGGTAGCCGCCTGCGAAGCAGGCGGGCTGCGCCGGAGCGAGTCGGCGGCTCTGCCGCCGCGAGCGAGGCGCAAGCGACAGGGTGTACCCGGCCGCAGGCCGGGTCTCACTGTCTTAAACAACACTGCTGGCCGCACTTCGAGACCACGAGCGGAGCGAGTGGTGAGAAGGGCGGGCTAGCGCACGCGCACGCGGATCGGCGCGCTGGCTCGGTAGGGCCGGGTAGGGGTGGTCGTCAGGTGCATGCGCACCTCGTAGTCGGCGTCGCGGGCCGGGAGGGGGATCGAGTCACGGAAGCTGAGCTTGCCGCTGACGTCGACCTGGCGCAGCGCCATGGTGAAGAACCTGCCGTCGCTCCAGCGCCAGGCGACGGCGCCGGTCGCGCTGTCGACGAGCTCGATCTCGAAGCTCTGGCCGCTGCTGAAGGTCACCGGGAGCGGGCTCCCCGTCTGGTTGTCGAGGGTGAACTCGACCGTGGCGTAAATGTTCGCGACCGGCGCGAAGTGGGGGAAGCTGTAGTCGTAGCGGTCGGTGCGCAGCGACACGCTGAGTCCGCCCTGGTTGACCACGGGGCGGGGGTAGACCGTCCCGTTGATCGTGGCCGAGCGCAGGGCGAACACGACCTCGCCCATGATCGAGTTCTGTCCGTACTTCACGACCCCGACCCCCGGAGCGAGCCAGATCCTGCTCCACCCTGCGTCCGCGACCTGGGGCGCGCTGTAGGTGAACAGCATGCAGTCGCTGAAGGTCCCCGCCGGGGTGGTCACCGACTCGCCCTTGGCCGCGAGGGTCATGCGGGCAGGGCCAAAGGCTTGGGAGAGCTCGACGGCCCAGGTGTCGCCGACCGCGGCGTCGAGCCTGAACAGCTCGCTGTTGCGCCGCACACTGCCGTCCCAGGCGAGGATCGTCTGGCCGGCGCGGTGCACCCATTGGTTCGAGAGCCCGAGCAGGCGGTCGAAGTGCGCGTAGCGCCCGGCGATCCGGTCGAGCCGCGTGCGCTCGTGCTGCTGGAGCGCGCCGAAGGCGTTCTCGACCTCGTAGACCCGCTCGTCGTTGAGGTTCAGCGGAAAGTAATCGGTGGACTGGGCCGCGGACGTACCGAGGGCCATGACCGCGAGCGCGGCCAGAATCTGTTGACGCATGACGTAGTTCCTTCTCAGTGGGGGCCGACGCGCTCTCTCCCTGCGCTTCAGCCCTCGTGCTCCTGATCCGACGGGACCACGCCCCCCTCTTCCACGAACGGGGTCCCCTTCCAAGGTGCATGACGCACCGCCTCCACGGGATCTTGCGAGGCTTCGCAAAATTTCTGTCATTTACGGGAAGCGAGCCCAACACGCCTCATTCCAGAGCCTTAACGCGAGCCTGTGCCGCCCGCGGACGCCCAGATCCGGGCAGGACGGCCTGGGTCAGGGGGCTCGACTAGAATCCGCGGGTGATCGATCGCCTCCAGGGTCAAGTGCTTCACGTCGGCGCCGACAGCGCGGTCCTCGACGTCAACGGGCTCGGGTTGCGGGTGCTGCTCAGCCCCAACGACGTCGATCGCTTCCCGGCCCCAGGCGCCCAGGCGCGGGTCTACACCCACCTCTCGGTGAACAAGAACGACTCCACCCCGCGCCTGTTCGGGTTCACGACCGAGGAGGGGCGCGAGCTGTTCCTGCTCCTCACCGGGGTCGCGGGGATCGGGCCCTCGACCGCGCAGGCCATGCTCAGCGCGCAGCCCAGCCCAGGCGAGGTCGCCGCCGCGATCGCGCGCGGCGACGAGAAGGCGATCAAGGTCAAGGGCGTGGGCGCGAAGCTCACCAAGCGCGTGGTCAGCGAGCTCAAGGACAAGCTCGACGGGCTCGCGACGCGCACCCTCAGCGGGTCGTTCACGCGGCCCTCGGCGGCCCCCTTCGGGTCCGCGGCCGACGACGCCATGCGCGCGCTGCGCTCGCTGCAGTTCGAGCCCGACGAGGCGCGCCGACTGCTCGACGAGGTCCTCGAGCAGTCGCCGGAGGCCTCCGCCGACGAGCTCGTGCGCGCCGTCCTCGTCCGCGCCTGAGGCCGCTCGTCCTCGCCCCCAAGGGCCGCAGGCCCCTGCTTTTCTGGGCGAAAGGCATGCGGAAACTGCGCGGAAGCTCTATACCTGAAGGAGAGGCAGGAGGACGACCATGGACTTCGCCAAGGTTCCGGTGAGCGCGCGCGCGACGCGCGTGCACCGGTTGGTCGAGCAGCTCTGCAACCGGGGGGTGCGCTCGAAGGATTCGCTGCTCGGCGCGCTGCGCGTCGGCGGCCGGCGCGCAGACTACGACGACGAGGCCTACGCCTTCGAGGGCGGCCCCTGCGACGAGCTGCGCCGCAAGCACTTCGACAAGAGCCTGCGCCTGCTGTGGAAGGCCGAACAGAGCGCGCCCTTCCTCGACTTCAAGGACGCCAACCCCCTCGAGCGCACGATCAGCCAGCAAGCGCTCGAGGCGCTCTCGAGCGACGAGCGCGCCGCGGTCGAGCGCATGTCCTCCGCGGAGTTCAAGGCGCTGCTCAAGCGCGAGTACACGCTGCGCGAGCGGCAGGCGCTGGTGAACCTGCTGAGCGCGGTCGGCCACGGCGAGGCCTACGCCTGGCTGGTCGCCAGCGACATGGTCGGCGCGCTGAAGAGCACGGGCGCCAAGGCCGCGGCCACGGCGCAGGTCCTCGAGGAGGCCAAGCACTTCGTCGTGCTGCGCGAGCTGATCCTCGCCTTCGACCTGCCCGTCCCGCGGCTCACGGCCTGGGAGTACAACCTGCTCGAGGGCGTCCTGCGCATGGACGGGCTCGAGAAGCTGTTCGGCATGAACGTGATCGTCGAGGGGATCGCGCTCTCGCTCTTCGGAGCCCTCGGGCACCTGCCGGGCATGGAGGTGCTGAAGCTGTTCCACCTCGACGAGGCGCGCCACACCGCGCTCCCGCAGAACTACTTCAAGGTGTTCCCCATGAGCCGCTGGCAGCGCCACAGCCCGCTGGCCCGGCTCTCGCGCTTCCGCCTGATCCTGGGCGCCTTGCCCCTGGTGTTCGCGCTCGAAGAAGACATGGCGGAGGTCGGGCTCGACGTGTTCGAGTTCGGCGGCTCGGTCGTGCGCAAGACCGCCGGCCTGGCCAAGCGCGTCGGCTTCTTCCTCCCGGTGCCCCTCGACGGCTTCGTGGGCATGCTCGACGTGGTCTTCAACACCTACTGCACGCTGACCCGCCCCGGCCACAGCTACACGCGCTTCAGCCGCGCGGAGACCAGCCACCGCTCGGTGCGCGGCGTCGAGCGCGAGATCCTCGGCGCGGCCCTCGTCGGCGGCTGAGGGCCTGACGGCCGCGCGTCTCGTCGCCGAGCTCGGGTGGGCAGACCTTGCCCGGCGCCGCGCGAGAAGCGCACGCAGCGCCCCAGCTCGCGCTGCCTAAGCTCCGCGCTGGGGCGCGATCCCGCGGCACGCTCCTTGCCCTCACGGACGGCGAGGAGCGCGCATGATCCTGTCCCTTTTGGTCCGCGAGGTTCGCGAGGCGCTGCAGGCGATCCATGACGAGCTGGGCTCGCGGCACTTGCTCTCGGTCTACGACGGCGCGCTGTGCTACGAGCTCCGCACCCGGGGCCTGAGCTACACGCGCAACCAGCGCTGCCCGGTGCTCTACCGCGGCGTGCGCGTGGGGATCCACCGCCTGGACCTCGTCGTGGCAGGGACGCTCCTGGTGGAGCTGCGCCAGGTGCCCGCGTTGACGCCGCTGCACGCGCGCGTCGTCCTGGCCTACCTCGAGGCCGCCGGCCTGCAGCGCTGCGTGTTGGTCAACTTCGCGGCGGAGGGGCTGGAGCTGCGGGAGCTCCAGCCGCGTCGATCGGCCACGGTGGGGCTGGTCGTGTAATCCAGTGAAGGGGCGCGGCTCAGACGAGCTCGAGCTTGGTGCGCAGGCGTTCGCTGGTGCGATCTTCGGGGT
Organism: Planctomycetota bacterium; assembly: GCA_020425635.1. Classification (GTDB taxonomy): domain Bacteria; phylum Planctomycetota; class J058; order J058; family J058; genus JAGQRJ01. Next base: position 3,945 of record JAGQRJ010000148.1, read on the forward strand.
CCATGTCCGTCAGCACCTCGACCGCGATCGCGCGGACCTTGAGGTCACCGTGGGAGAACAGCTCCTGCCGGTAGAACGCCGGCGTGCGCTGGTCGAGGTTCCTGAGTGCGTTTTGGACGTCAAACTTCATGTCACCAGAGATCTAGCAAACGTGCAGCCGAGCGAACGAAGACCCAACTCCCTAAGATTCGGAGGCCAGGGTGAGCAGCGTTCAACACCCAGGTGCCGTTTTGACACGTGAGGTGCGTCCTGGTGCCACCTGTTTTTTAGAACGTCTGACCTCACCCTTTCATTCATGCTGTTTGCCCAAGGGCTCTATCGGTCCTTGCATGTTCAGACTGAACGTTTTCCCCAGATTTTCAAGGTGCGCGTATTCGCTCGCCCCCTGACCCCCCCCCGCCGGCCCCTCGGTGGCCCGCACCCGGTGCCGGCTCTACACTCGTCGGGTCCATGGACGAGCCCGACGACCCCCAGGTTCCCGACGCCCCCGAGACCCTGCTCGAGGAGGGGGCAGGGACCAGCCCCACCCAGGTCCGCGAGCCGCCCCCGCCCGACCCGCGCTCGCTGCGGGCCCCCGAGACCGTGATCGAGGAGTCCGCGCGCCTGGCCCTCGGAGGCGACCCGGCCGACTCCCGCCGCTTCCAGCCCCAGGACACCGAGGTCCACGACCCCGCGGGGCTGCCCCCCCTCGGCGCGCCGCCCCCCGACTCCCGCCGCTTCCAGCCCCAGGACACCGAGGTCCACGACCCCGCGGGGCTGCCCCCCCTCGGCGCGCCGCCCCCCGACTCCCGTCGCTTCCAACCACCCGAGACCGTGATCCAGGACTCCGAGCGCGTGCCCCAGGTCGAGGGCGACTCGGGCACGGCCAAGACCTTGATCAAGGCGCCGCCCCAGGCGCCCGGGTCGCCCGACACCGGGCGCGGCGGTGGCTTCGCGGTCGACGACGACGGGCTCCCCGCCAGCGGCCGGGTCGCGCACTACGAGCTGCGCCGCGAACTGGCCCGCGGAGGCATGGGCGCGGTCTACCTGGCCTACCACCCCCGGCTCAAGCGCGAGGTCGCGCTCAAGGTCATGCTCGCGGGCCGTGACGCCAGCACCAAGCAGCTCGCGCGCTTTCAGCGCGAGGCGGAGGCGGCCGGGCGCCTGCAGCACCCGGGGATCGTCGCCGTGCACGACGTGGGCCAGGACCGCGGGCTGCACTACCTGGTCATGGACCTCGTCCAAGGGCCGAGCCTCGATCGCGTGATCAAGGACGCAGGGCCGCTCCCCTTGCGCCAGGCGGCCGAGGTCACCCGCGCCCTCGCCGAGGCGCTCGGCTACGCGCACTCGCGCGCGATCCTGCACCGCGACATGAAGCCCGCCAACGTGCTCCTCGACCCCGAGGGGCGCCCGCGGATCACCGACTTCGGGCTCGCGAAGAACCTCGACGTCGAGGACGAACTCACCAAGGCGGGCTCGATCATGGGGACGCCGGCCTACATGCCCCCGGAGCAGGCGCGGGGCGACGTGCAAGCGATCGACCGCCGCGCCGACCTGTATTCCCTGGGCGCGACCCTCTACGCCATGCTCACCGGCAAGGCGCCCTTCAAGGGCAAGCCGGTCAACGTGATCTACCAGGTGCTGCGGGTCGACCCCGTGGCCCCGAGCAAGCTCCGCCCCGACCTCGACCGCGACCTGGAGACGATCTGCCTGCGCTGCATGGAGAAGGACCCCCTGCAGCGCTACGCCACGGCCCAGGACCTCGCAGACGACCTCGCGCGCTACCTCGCGCACGAGCCGATCCTCGCGCGCCGCCCGGGGCTCGCGGAGCGCGCGCAGAAGTGGGTCCGCCGCAACCGCGCGCTGGCGACGGTCCTCGCCAGCGCCGCGCTGCTGCTCGTCGCGGTCGGCGGCGGCGCGCTGA
>JAGQRJ010000149.1 GCA_020425635.1 Planctomycetota bacterium
ACGGCCCAGGTGCCGAAGTAGCGCTGGATCGCGGGGGCGTCGTCGAGGGTCACCGGCCGCAGCCGCAAGCGTTCGGTCTCGAGCACGGGGGGGCGCATGCCGTTCATGATACGTCCGACGCCAGCCCTGAAGCTCCGCCGTCACGCAATCTGTTCCGTCGCGAGCGTTCGAGTTCCACCGTTCAGAAGCTGACCCTTCACGGCGGGCGGTCTGCTCACCAAGCAGTTGCGGCGGACGAGGCCACGGCACGGCCCTCGCACACGGGCTCCTCAACGTCACCCCCGTGAATGGAGGATCCCGTGTCTTCGAAGCTCGAGCTCAAGGCGTACCTGGGCCGCGCGCTGGGCGCTGTCGGTCGCTGGCTGCCCGTCGTCGGCGGGTCGGTGTGGCTGGTGGGCTGCGACGGGCGGCCGTATCGCCTCGACGGCGAGGCCTTCGCCGCCGCGCCGACCCGCAACCCCGACTGGGGGCTCCCGCTGACCCTCGACCCCCGCGGCTGCAGCCCGGCGCTGCGTCACGAGCTGCGCGCGGAGTGGCTGAACGCGGCCGCCGCCGAGCACGCGTCGATCGCGAGCTTCGCTCGCCTGTCTCAACAGCTGCTGGCGGTCGGCGCGTCGCCCGCGCTCATCGCGGGCGCACACATGGCCGCCCTCGACGAGGTCAAGCACGCGCAGCTCTGCTACTCCCTCGCCAGCGCCTACGCCGAGGAGCCCCTCGGCCCGAGCGCGTTCCCCCAGGCCTGCGTGCCCGAGCAGCGCGTGGCCTGGACCCGCGAGGACCTCCTCGAGCGGCTCGCCCTCGAATCCCTCACCGACGGCTGCCTGACCGAGGGTTTCGCGGCGGCCCTCGCCTGCGAGGCTGGGCGGCGCGCGCAGCACCCGGCGCTGATCAAGGTGCACGCGATCGTGGGGGCCGACGAGCGGACCCACGCAGAACTCGCCTGGTCGGTGCTGACCTGGTGCCTGGACCAGTCCGGCGACGTGCTCCGTGCGCGCGTCGCCGCCGAGGCCGAGCGCCTCCCGCGAGCGGTCGCCCCCCAGGGCCCGCGGGCTTTGGCCGAGCAGCAACGCGACCACGGGCAGCTCAGCCAGGACGAACGCCAGGCGCTCTACGCGGCGACGCGCACGGAGGTCCTCAGGCGCGCGGCCCCGCTGTTCGCCGTGCCCCGCGCGCGGGCGGGGTAGCGTGCGCGCGACGCTGCGCGTCGCCGCCCTCGCCCTGGCGCTCCAGCTCACGGGCTGCATGACCTGCGTCCAGACCCTGGTCGGTGAGCTCCCTGCCGCGCTGGGCGGGACCCGGCTCTGGGCCCAGGACTACAGCGCCGACGTCCGCTGGGGGGGCCTGTCCGCAGGGAGATACGTCTTCCTCTGCGGGGACCTGCCGCTCTCACTCCTCGCCGACCTGCTGCTGCTCCCGGTCACGATCCCCTGCGAGCTGCTCCACGACGGCCCGATCGAGCTGTTCGAGTTCCACGTGAGCCCGCTCTAGTAGCCTCGGGATCGACCGCGCGAACTCACCCTCCCCTCGGCAGGCGCCTCCTCGACCCGCCGCGTGCGCTAGCGGGCTAGTTCACGCACTTCGGCGTAGCGCGCGCGGAGGTCTGCGAGGAGCGCGCGCACCAGCGGCTCCTCGGTGGGCGGGATCCGCGTCACCTCGGTCACCCCGTCCCGGGTGTAGCTGACCTCGCTGCCTGGGTTGCCCAGCTCCCAGTCCTCGAGGGTCAGGATCGCCTCGCCCAGCTTGCCCAGGGCGGCGTAGGCCGCGCCGAGGTGGTGGCCTGCGCCGCGGTCGCCGTGGCGCTTGGCCATGTCGCGCAGCTGGCGCAGCGTCTTGGGGTCCCCACGGTAGAGCTTGCGCAAGCGCTTCAAGGGGTTGCTCTCGTAGCCGTCGACGTAGGCGTCCTCCAGCGCGTCGAGCCAGAGGGTCGGGATCAGCCCGTGGTCGGCGTCGTAGACCACGTGACCCGCCTCCAGGTCCTCCGCCAGGCGCTCGAGCATGGCCCCCGGCGAGCACCCGGCGACCCACTCCACGACCTGCGTGTCGGCGTGGCGGATCACCTGATCCCGCTTGGTGTCGTACCAGAAGCTCGCCTCGGGCTGGCCCCGCCAGTGGAACACGCCCCAGCCGTAGTCCATCTTGACCTCCTTGGGCTGCACCGGGCCGTAGCGACGCAGGGTGTCGTCCCCCAGATCCAGGGCCAGGTGCTCGCCGGTCGGGCGTGCGCCGATCGGCAGCCAGCGCGGCTCCCAGCTCACCCCCTCGGCCGCGAGGAACACACTCCGCAAGCGCAGCGCCTCCGCCAGCGGGAGGAAGCGGTGGCGATCGAAGAGCACCCCCTCGCGCTGACCGTCGTGGCGGGCGTAGAGCGCCTCGAGGCCGGGGGTCGCGGCGCAGCCGGTCGCGGCCTCGACCTCGGCCAGGTCCTCCGCCGCGGCCGGCGGGCGCAAGGACTCGGCCGCGGCCGGGGCGTGGGTCTCGAGCCAAGCGTCGATTCGTGTCCAGGGATCGGAACTCATGGGGGCCTCCTGCTTGGGCGAGCCCTGCGCACCCCCCGTGCCGACGGATACAGCACGGGTTACGCCGCCCCAGCCTTCCTCCCCTGACACCGTTTTGTTTCGCCGACGGCGACGCGCTGGGCCAATCACGAACCGCAGCGCCTGCCACGCTCGGGCAGTGGCGGGCTAGTCCTTGCGAGACTCCTGCAGCGCGTCCTCCTGCTCGCGAATGATCTTCTTGAGCTGGGAGATCAGCTGCGCGAGGTCTTCCACGCGGCCGAGGCGCACCAGGATCTGGCCGAGCTCGGTGGCCACGTCGGCGGCGCGCTCGCCGGCCTTGATCCCGAGCTTGGCGCGCTCGGGGCCGCCGGGGGCCGCGGCGGTCTGCTCGGCGAGGGCGCGGGCCTGCTTGATCGTGGTCGCGTCGACCTGGCGCAGGGCGAGCGAGACGTCGTTGCGCAGGCGCTCCCAGGCGGCTTCGTCGAGCAGGGCGTTCGAGGTCAGCTCCTCGACCACCCCCTCGACGACCTCGGCCGCGCGGATCACCACGCGCGAGACGTCGCGGTGCGAGCGCGAGGCGCGCTCGAGCACGGTGGCGTCCAGGCCCTTGAGCCCGAGCGCCAGGCGCTCCTCCTCGGAGACCACCCGCTCGAGGGCCAGGCGCTGCTCGTGCAGCCGGCGCAGGAGGTCGTTGAGCAGCTCTTCGCTGCTGACCACGCGCAGCTGAAAGGTGGGGGAGCTGCCGAGCTGCGCCTCGCCGGGGCGGTTGTCGGCGACCTCGGCCCATACGTCGAGGGTCATGGAGGGCACGAGCTTCAGCTCGCTCACGGGGTAGGCCCCGCTGGCGTCGGTGCTGGCCAGGCCCGCGGGGACCTCGATCGCCTGCTCCGCAGGCTCGGCCTCGAGCGGCTTGCCCTCGCCGTCGCGCCGCCCCGCCGCGATCAGGCGCAGCCGGGCGCGGGTCAGGCCGTGATCGTCGGAGAGCGTCGAGCGGTAGCGCAGCGAGACCTGAGGCGAGACGGTCTGCCCCACGCCGCGCAGCTCGAGGGTCGCCTCGGGGGCCTCGTCGGGCTGAGCCACGAGGGTGAAGCGCGTGTCCTCGCCGAAGCCGAGGCCGTCGGTGTCTTCGACCTGCACGCTGTAGCTCGCGCTCTCGCCGAGGGTGAAGCGCGCGGCGAAGCGCCGCGCCTCGCTGCCGTCGAGGAACTGCCCGGTGTGGATCGAGGCGATCGAGGCCACGTTGGGGTCGAGGGAGGCGCGCTCCTCGCTGACCCAGGCCAGCGCGAGGGCCTTGGAGGTCGTCGCCCTGACCTCGACCTCGGTCCCCACCGGGAGCGCCACCGAGCCGGCCTCGAGCCCGAAGCTCCGCGGCTCGAGCCCGGTGTAGGCCGGCGGGGTGGCGCGCAGCTCCAGCCCCTCGATCCAAGGGCGGCGCAGGACCTCGACCTCGAACGGCCCGAGGGTCTCGTCGCTGCGCCCCGTGGTGACCGAGAAGCGAAAGCTCTCGGCGAGCTGATCGAGGGTCGTGCGATAGCGGGCGAAGCGCCGCCCGTCGACCTCCTCCTCGCCGACCTGGTCGAGCACCCAGCGCTCGGGGGTCCCGTCGGCGGCCACGCTGTCGAGGTAGACCCGGGTCGGGATCACGCCCTCGGCGAGCACGTGCAAGGCCAGGCTCGCCCCTCGCGCCACGCGCAGCCGCTCGGCGCTCGGCACCGGCACGCCCCCGTCCTTGGGGTGCGCGGCCGTGAAGGTCCCCTGCTCCCAGCGGACCTCGAGCGAGAGGAAGGTGTCTTGCGGCCACTTGGCCGTCGACGAGAGGAGCACGTTGCGCGCGAACCACACCTTGGCCACCGCGGGGAAGCCCACCGCGAGCCCCAGCCCGGCGGCCAGGACCACGGCCCCTTGGAAGCCGCGCTTGACCACCGGGGCGGTGGGCACGGGGCGACCGAAGGGCACCGAGGGCGCGAGCTGCGCGGCGTCGGCCACGACCTGGTCGGCGAGGGAGCGCGAGGTGTGCGGGCCTGGGGTCCAGCCGGGGTCCGAGAACTGCACCGCGCTCAGCAGGCGCCACTCGAGGCTCGGGACCGCGCCCTCGACCAGGCGCGCGAGCTCGACGTCGCCCAAGGGCACGCGCAGCGGGCGCACCAAGCGCGACCAGAGCACCGCGGCCAGCGCGGTCAGGATCAAGAGCAGCGTGACCGCCCGCGCCTCCCACGAGAGACGCAGCGTGCGATCGAGGGCGAAGTCGACGAGCAGGATCGCGACCGCGGCCAGGGCCGCGCTCGAGAGCCCGCGGACCCCGAGCGAGAGCCGCAGCTTCCGCCGCAGCCCGTCGAGCCCCGCACGAATCGCGTTAGGCAAGCTCATGCTGCTCCGCCGGCGAAGGCCGCGTTGGGGGTGAGCCCGAGGAGCTTCGCTCCGAGGGCGAGGGGGCCTCGGAGAGGCCCCCTGCAGTGCGGCAGGCTCATATCATGCGGCTCCGCTTGCGCACGGCCCACTCGATCCCGAGCAGGAGCACGAGCACCCAGATCGTGATCCCGCGGTCCCAGAGCGCGATCGGGGCGCCGGCGACGACCACGGTCTCCTCGACGCTCGGGATCCGCGCGGCCAGCGCGTCGACCTCGGTCGGCTCCACGTAGGCGCCGCCGCTGGCCGTGGAGACCTCGACCAGGAGCTCACGGTCGAGGCGCGGGTCGGAGAACTCGCGGTCGGGAAAGCGCACCATGACCGCGACCCGCTCTTCGGCGTCGCCCGGGTCGGCGTCGGGCGCGCGCCCGCTGAACACGACCTCACCCTGAGCCTGGGGGAGGAACGAGGTCTCGTACCACCCGGGCTGAGGGCCGCCGACCGACTTGAGCGTGAGGGTCCGCCGCTCGCCGTCGACCTCGGCCTCGACCTCGACCTCTGCCTGCGCCAGGGGCTGGAAGCCGCGGTCGAAGACCCTGGCGCGCACGAGCACCGGGTCGCCCAGGTCGTATTCCTCGCGGTCGAGGAGCAGCTCGAGCCGCTTGCGCCCGCCGCCGAGCCGGCCCTGGATCAAGAAGCGGAGGACCCCGACCCAGAAGCGGTCGTAGACCTTGCGCGCCACCGAGCGCCAGCGCCAGGTCTCGCCCGCGCCGAGGTAGAGCACGGGCCCGCCGTCGAAGAAGTGCGCCACGAGCACCGGGCGCCCTCCCTGGGCGTCGGATCCGCCCGGGTCCTGGTGCCGGACCAGCACGGTGGCCCCGCTCTTGGCCCGCTCGAGGGGGTAGGAGTAGAAGAACCCGGGGAGCTGCTCCCAGATCTGCCGGCAGCGCTCGGGGTTGGGGTCGAGCCGCGAGGCGGGGTGGTCCCAGCCGTCGGCGGTCGCCTTGAGCGGGAAGCTCTCGGTCGCCGGCAGCGGGCCCGGATCGGCCTGGCCGATCACGGGGAGCAGGTCGCGCAGGGGCTGCATTTCCCCCAGGCGCCAGAGCTCGGCAGAATACTTCGGCCCGGGGACGAGCATCAGCCCGCCCTTGTGGTCGGCCACGAAGGTCTTGAGCGCCTGCACCGCGCGGGCGTCGAAGCCCTCGGGGTTGGGGTCGATCAGGATCACGGCGTCGAAGCCCTCGAGCTGCTCGAAGGAGCCGGGGAACTCGGTGAGCTGCTCGTTGCCGTCCTGGGGGAAGCGCGGGTCGGCGCTCTGCAGCCAGCAGGAGACGATCGCGGTCTTCTCGCGGATCAAGCGCGTGCGCAGGAAGTGGTATTCGAAGCCCGGGCTGCCCGCGATCAAGAGCACCTTCAGCCCCTCGTCGGAGACCTTCACCGTCTGGGTGCGCGCGTTGTCGCGGCTGACCAACTCCTCGTCGCGCGGCGGGATCCGCAGCTGGAACACGAAGGTCCCGACCTCCGTGGGGGTGTGGCGAAAGCTCAAGCGCTGGGTCGAGCCGTCGGCGCCGAGGGTCACGGTCTGGGTCTCGAGGACCTCCACCGTGCCGCCCTCGGGCTTGCGGGTCAGCTCGACCTCGATCGCTTCCCCCGCGTAGCCCTGCCCGCGGACCTCGCCCTCGATCACCATGGGGTCGTTGAGCACCACCTGCTCTTCGCAGGCGAGCTTGGCCACCTCGAGGTTGCGCGGCATGGTCGGGTCGCCGATCCCGATCGCGTAGAAGGGCGCGTTGCGCGCCTGGAGCACCTCGCGCAGCCCGTCCTTGGCCTCGCCCTTGTTCAGCCGACCGTCGGTGATCGCGACCACCGCCGCGACCCGCGCGGCGCCGACCTCCTCCAGGGCCTTGCGCAGCGCGCCCACGAGGTCGGTGGAGGCGCCCGCGGGCTCGAGCACGGCGGGCAACGCCTCCGGGGGGCTCTCCTGCAGCTGGGTCACGCCGGGGAGCTTGTCCGGGCGCTGGGCGAAGGCGTAGAGCACGAGCTCGTTCTGCGCGGCGAGCTCGGGGAGCAGCTCGGCCCGGCGCACGATCCGCCAGGCGAGGGCGGCGCGGGTCTCGGCGCCCACGTGCTCGGGGTTCGCGAGGCCGGCGGCCTTGGCTAGCTCGTCGCGCAGCGGGAGCCCGGCGTAGCTGTCGGTCAAGCTCAGCGAGAGCGAGGTGTCCCAGAGCACGATCGTCTTGCCCGGGACCCGGCGCTCGAGGTCGACCGCGAGCTGGGGCTCGAGGAACACGAGCAGCAGCCCCGCGAAGGCGAGCAGGCGCAGGGTCGCGAGGAAGCCCTTGCGCCAGGCGCTGGCGCTGCCCTCGCGCCGGTAGAGCCACACGGTCAGCGCGACCACGGCCACCCCGAGCAAGACCACGAGCAAGCCCGAGTCGCCCTCGAGGCGGTGCCCCCACTCGAAGTGGGTCGTGGCCCCCGGCGGAACCTCGCCCTCGACCCCCAGCCACGCCAGCGCCTGCGCCCCGAACCCGCTCACGCCGCACCTCCGCTCGGAGCCTCGGCCGGCGGGTGGTGCGCCGCCCGCCAGGCGAGCACCTGCTCGAGCAAGAACACCACGAGCAGCGCGTAGAGGCAGCTGCGCCAGAGCTCGCTCTTCGTGCCGTCGGACAGGCTCAAGAGGTCGGAGTTCGCGCCCGCGCTCACGACCTGGACCCGCAGGTCTTCGAAGGCCGGGGTCAGCCGCGCGCGGTCGGCGGGCTCGGTGCTCCCCTCGTCGGGCTCGAGGTTCAGCGCGTAGAGCTCCTCGTCGACCTGGGCCCCCTGGCGCCGGGTGAGCCGCAGGCGGTAGAGCCCCGCGCGGCGCACGTTGGGCACCTTGAGCCACAGCGCGTCGGTGCCCTCCCGGGGCTCGGCGTAGAGCTTGACCGGCTTCTCTGCGCCGGGCGCGAGCAGCTCGGCCTCCGCGTCGTAGAGCGCCGGGTTCAGCGGGACCTCGAGCGGCTCACCCAGGTCGCGGTTGCGCCCGAGGGTCGCGTCGGGGGCGAGGGCCTGGACGAGCTCGTGGGCGCTGACCAGGAAGCTCGGGTCGCGGGGCCAGGTGCCCCAGCCCAGGTCGGCGGTCGTGTTCAAGAGCACCACCCGGCCCTTGCCCAGGGGCTTCTCGAGCACGAAGGGCGTCTGCGGGGCGTCGGCGTAGCGCAGCCACACCTTGGTCGTGGGGTCGCGCTCCGGGTCGAGGGGGCAGCTCATGCGCACCCGCCCGCGCACGTGGCGCAAGAAGGGGTTCTCCTCGCCGCCGAAGGTCTTCTCCAGCGGGTGCGCCTCGGTCGGCACGGCGAGGCCCGGCGCCAGGTCGAGGCTCGCCTCCTCCAGGCGCTCGCCGAGGTCGCAGGGCAGGAGCCCGGCGCCCCCGCGGTAGACGTCGCGGCGGTAGGCCTCGAGGTCGACGGCGTCGCCGAGGAACAGCCCCAGCCCCCCGCCGCGCGACACGTAGTCGGCGAAGGGCGCGGGGTCGAAGGCCTCGACGTTGCAGAGGAACACCGCCTGGTAGCTGCGCAGCTCGGCGCTGGGGAGCTCGCTCAGCTCCACGACCTCGGGCTCCACCCCGGTGGCGCTGTCGTCGGCGGGCGAGAGCGCCAGGCGCAGCATGTCGGTCTCGGCGGCCAGCGGCCCGGGCCGCGGGTCGCCGTCGACCAGCAGGACCCTCAGCCGCTCGCGCACGTCGAGGGCCAGGGCCCGCGAGTCGTCGAGGGCCAGCGGGTCCTCGGCGAGGCGCAGCACGAGCTGACGCACCCCCGCGGAGGTGAAGGTGTAGCGGTGCCGGACCTCGACCTCGCCGCCGGGCGGGATCGAGGCGATCGGCGGCCAAGGGACCCGGCTCTCGCCGGTGTCGAGCACGAGCTGCACGTCGACCGCGGTCTGGGTCCCGTGGTTCTTGACCTTGGCCACGAGCTGCAGGGGCACGCCCTCCATGGCGAGCTTCTCGCCAGGGGCGAAGGCGCTGATCCCCAGGTTGCGCCGCTCGCTGGGGCCGGTGTCGACCAGCAGGAACGCGACGTCCTCGCTCGGCGCGGCGCGCATGACCTGGGCCAGGCTCTTGGGCATGAGCCCCTGGTCGCCGATCCAGTCGCGCCGCTTGAGGTCGGTGAGCACGTAGATCACCTTCCGCTGGGGCGCGTCGTCCCCCGCGAGCACGCGCTGCAAGACACGCTTCAGCGTGCCCACCGCGTCGAAGCTGAACTCGCTCGGCTCCCAGCCGTCGAGCTGGGTGAGGAACTCGCTCACCCGCTCGTTGGGCGGCGAGGGCGGGAGGTCGGGCGCGAGCTGCGAGCCGCGGTAGACGCTCAACAGGTCGCCCGAGCGCGCGGCGCGCATGTCTTGCGCCATGCGCCGGATCAAGCCCTTGGCGCGCGAGAACGAGCTGCTGCGGTTCGAGGTGTAGCCCATGGAGCCCGAGTCGTCGAGGACGATCACGCGCTCGACCGAGTCCCGCGCGCCGGGCAGGTAGTTGAGCGCCCCCGAGGTCGCCACCGGGCGCGCCACGAGGAACACGATCAGCGCCACCGCCAGGCAGCGCAGGAGCAGCACGAGGAAGTGCTCGAGGCGTACCCGCTTGCGGTTCTTGCGGTTGGCCGCGAGGAGGAACTCCATGGCCCCCCAGCGCACGATCTGAAAGCGGCGCCGGTTGAGCAGGTGGATCGCGATCGGGAGCCCGACCAGCGCCAGCGCACCGAGGAAGCCGCCGTTGAGGAAGGTCGGCACGGGCTACCTCCCCTTGCGGCGCTTGAGGCGCATGCGGAGGTATTGCGAGGCGCTGACCGCCGGGGGCACGCCGGTGTCGATCCGCACGTAGTCCGCGCGGGCGTCGGTGCACGCGCCCTCGACCTGCTCGAGGAAGGCGCGCACCTCCTCGAGGTAGGCGTCGCGCAGCGAGCGCGGGTCGCTGAGCAGGTGCGGCAACCCCTCGAGCCCCTCGAAGCGGGTGTTGTCCTGGAAGGGGAAGTCGAGCTCGTCGGGGTCGAGCACGTGCAAGACCACGACCTCGTGCCGGCGGTGGCGCAGGTGCCGCAGCGCCGTGACGAAGTCCTCGATCGGGACGAAGAGGTCCGAGATCAAGAACACCAGCCCCCGGCGGCGGAGCTCCTCGGCCAGCCGCGGCAAGACCCCGGCGCGCTTGCTCTCGCCGTGGACCTCGACCTTGCTCAGCGCGTGGGCCATGGTCCGCAGCTGGCGAGGGTGGGCCGTGGGCGCGATCCGCGCCTGCACGTCTTCGTCGAAGAGCGTGAGCCCCACCGAGTCTTGCTGACGGATCAGCACGAACGCGATCGCGGCGGCGAGGGTCGCGGCATACTCGTACTTCGTCGCGTGCGCCCGCGCGCCCTGGTAGAGCATGGACTCGCTCTGGTCGACCAGGCACATGGCCTGAAGGTTCGTCTCCTCCTCGTACTGCTTGACGTAGAAGCGGTCGGTGCGCCCGAAGACCTTCCAGTCGACGTGCTTGAGCTCGTCGCCCCAGGTGTATTCCCGGTGCTGGGCGAACTCGACCGAGAACCCGTGGAACGGGCTCTTGTGCATGCCCGAGATCAGGCCCTCGACCAACGAGACGGCCTGAATTTCGAGGCGCGCGATCCGATCGCGTACGTCGTCAGGGAGGACGGTCCGGGTGGGAGAGGCCACGGGAGGCGGGGCGCCTAGTTGTCGCTCAGGGCGGCGGCGACCTGCGGGTCCTTCGAGAGCGCGCCCGCCGCGGCCGGGGTCTGCTCGAGTAGCTTCTCGATCACGGTGTCGGGGGTCACCCCCTCGGCCTCCGCGGCGAAGTTGCAGAGGATCCGGTGACGGAGCACGGGCAAGGCCGCGGCGCGCACGTCGTCCATGGTTACGTGGTAGCGACCCTGGACCACAGCGCGGGCCTTGGCCGCGAGGATCAGGTATTGCGAGGCGCGGGGTCCCGCCCCCCAGGATACGTAGCGGCGCACGAACTCGGGGATCTCCCCCTCGAGGTCCTTGACCCGGGTCTGGCGCACCAGGTCGAGGGCGTGGTCGACCACCGCCGGGGCCACGGGCACGCGGCGCACGATCGCCTGCAAGGCGAGGATCTCCTCGGCGTTGAGCACCGGCTCCACCGTCTTGGACACGTCGGTCGTGGTCGCGAGCACGATCGCGCGCTCTTCGTCGCGCTTGGGGTAGTTGACCAGGATCTTGAACATGAACCGGTCTTGCTGAGCCTCGGGCAGGGGGTAAGTCCCCTCCTGCTCGATCGGGTTCTGGGTGGCGAGCACGAAGAACGGGGCCTCGAGGGTGTGCTTGCGCCCGCCCGCGGTGACCTGCCGCTCCTGCATGGCCTCGAGCAACGCGGCCTGGGTCTTGGGCGGGGTGCGGTTGATCTCGTCGGCCAGCACGAAGTTGGCGAAGATCGGCCCGGGGAGGAACTTCAGCTCGCGCTCGCCGGTCGACTTGTTCTCCTGGATCACCTCGGTGCCCGTGATGTCCGAGGGCATGAGGTCCGGGGTGAACTGGATCCGGCTGAAGTCGAGGGACATGGCCCGGGCGAGGGTCGAGATCAAGAGCGTCTTGGCCAGGCCCGGCACGCCCTCGAGAATGCAGTGGCCGCGGGAGAAGATCGCGAGCAGCAGCTCGTCGATCACCTGCTCCTGCCCGACGATCACCTTGCCGATCTCGGCGCGGAGCTTGTCCTGGGCGGTCTTGAGGCGGGCGACGGCTGCCTTGTCGTCCTGCTGCTGATCTTCGGCCATGGTGTGCTCGGCTCCTGTGGTTGAGGGGGCCTGCTCCGCGACCCCCTCGGCCTCGCAGCGAAGCTGCTCAGCCTCACCCCCAACGGGCTGAGGGCTCCTCTGCGCTGCGGAGCCGATTGTAGGAGATCGGCGGCGGGTTGTCTGGGCTCCGCAGCCGGGGTCAGCCGCGCGCGCGGGAGGGGCGGTGCCCCCTCCCGACGGCGAGATACCCCCTGCAGGGTTCGAACCTGCGGCCTCGGCTTTAGGAAAGCCACGCTCTATCCAACTGAGCTAAGGGGGCCTGGGGAGAAGTATAGCCTGAGCCCGCGGGTCCGCCGAGCGCAGCGCAGGCGCCCGCGCCTACTCGACCTTCTGGAACTCGGGGGGAATGTCCTCGAGGCGGAAGTCCAGGAAGTAGCCCTTCTTGGTGAACTTCGTCGCCTCCTTGCGGTTCGTCACGAACTGGGTCGTGGTCTGGTAGAGGAAGCCGTTGGGGGTCATGAGGTACATTCGGTCGCCGCTCACGCCCCAGGACACGGGCCAGGCGATCGCAGCCCAGCTGTCGCGGCGCCTGCGCCCGCTCAATTTCTGGCGGTCGCGAACGAAGATCTCGTAGCCGTCGCGCTCCCGGGAGCGCCGGTCAATGCTCGGGTCGACCAGCCCCTCGTCGACGAGGTTCTGGATCAGGCCGAACTCGTCGTGCTTGCGCCGGTAGGACTCCTGCGCCTGGTGCAGGGTCCGCAGGGTGGCGACCGCCGAGACCTCGTTGGCCCGCATGCGCGAGCTGACGTAGACCGGAATCGAGATCGCGAGCAGGATCAGGACGATCCCGAGCACGACCATCAGCTCGGAGAGGCTGAACCCCCGCGAAGTCCTGAGCTGTCTCACCTTCGGTCCTCTCGGCCGTTGCGCGGCCTTCCCGCCACGCTAAGATCCTGGCCGCGTCCATCCAAACACGCAACTGGAGCACCAAAATGTCCGCCAAGCGAATCTCCTTC
>JAGQRJ010000916.1 GCA_020425635.1 Planctomycetota bacterium
AGCATGGAGCCTGCGTGGGGGAAGCGATCGCGCGGGCGCGGCGCGAGGGCGCGCCTGAGCACGTCCAGGATCGCGGGGGGCGCGCCGGGCTGCAGCGCGCTGGGCGGGGTCCCGCGGCTGACCTGGGACGCGAGCTCGAACAAGGTGTCGCCGCCGAAGGGCCGCTTGCCGTTGGCCGCCTCGTAGAGCATGACCCCCAGCGCCCACACGTCCGTGTGCGGACCCACCTCGCCGCGCTGCCCGCCGAGCTGCTCGGGGGCCATGTAGTGCGGCGTGCCCACCAAGGCCCCGCTCTGGGTCATGCGCTCCAGGCCGACCATGGTCGCGACCCCGAAGTCCGTGACTCGGCCGCGACCCATGGCGTCGACGAGCACGTTCTCGGGCTTGAGGTCCCGGTGGACCACCCCCTGGGCGTGGGCGTAGGCCATGGCCTCGACGACGTCCCGTAAGGCGCGCAGGCGCGCGGGCACGGGCGCGCGCTCGAAGGTCGCGCGCAAGGTCTCGGCGTTGGGCACGAGCTCGAGCACCAGGTAGGGGTGCCCCGCGACCTGACCGAGGGAGTGGGTGCCCACCACGTTGGGGTGCTGCAGTCCGCCCGCGATTCGCCCCTCGCGCTCGAAGCGCGCCAGCTGCTGCGGCGTCCCGCGGGTCCGCGCGACCTTGATCGCGACCTCACGCCCGAGGCGCTGATCGAGGGCGCGGACCACCCACCCCGCGCCGCCCGCGCCGAGCGCGCCTCGCACGACGTAGTCGGGCAGCAGCGCCTGGGCGAGGGCCGCGGGGAGGGTCACGGCTCGCGCTCGACGACGCCCGCGCCGCCGTCGACGCGCAGGCGCTCGCCGTCCTTGATCCGGCGGGTGGCGTCGGGCAGCCCGAGGACCGCGGGCTTGCCGTATTCCCGACAGATCACCGCGGCGTGGGAGAGCAGCCCCCCCGTCTCCGTGATCACGGCCGCGACGCGCTCGAGGGCGGGGGTCCAGCCCGGATCGGTGAAGGGGCACACCAGGATCGCGCCAGCCTCGACGCGCAGGGCCTCCTCGGCGGTGCGCGCGATCCGCGCCACGCCGCTGGCCTGGCCTTGGCTGGCGCCGATTCCGCGCAGCGCTCCGCTCTGGACCTCGAAGGAGCAGCGGAACTGCGCGCCGATCTCGTGGGGGGCCGCGAAGCGCTCGTAGGACTCGAAGTCGGCCCGCGCGGCCTCGACGCCCGAGCGGTCGTCGGCCACGAGCTGCTGCCAGGTCATGAAGAACGCGTCTTCGCCGAGCCCCCGGCGGCGAGCCAGCTCGACCACGAGCCTGCGAACCTGGTAGTAGGCGCGGCAGCTGAGGTCGCGCATTTGCTCGCGCAGCCACACGAAGTGTCGGGTGCGCTCGAGCTTGCGCGCGAACTTGCGCCGCCGGCGCCAGGGGAGCGCGGCCAGCGCGGCCTCTCTCGCCGCCTCGTAGGCCCGTCGGGGGCGCTCTTCGTCGACCTCGACCCCGGCCTCGCGGTAGCTCGCGAGGAGCGCCTCGACGAACTCGCGGTCCTCGTCCCAGCGCGGTACGCGCAGGTCGAGCTCGCGTCGGCTGTGGTGGCGAAAGCGCCGCAGGAGCGGGGTCACGTCGGGGCGCTCCTGGGCGGCGAGGGCGCGCAGGCAGCGGCTCGGCTCCAGGTGCGACATGGGGGGCAGACCGCCCACGAGCGAGACGTAGTCGGCCTCGGGGAACGCGTCGAGGAAGTCCTGTTTGGCGGTCGAGGCGCAGAAGATCGTGCGGAAGTAGTTGAGCTCGGTCTCGAAGAAGTCGCCCTCGACCAGCTCCCGCAGCGCCTCGGCCAGCGCGGCGTCGTCGAGGGTGGCGAGGTCCAAGGCGTCCCAGCGCGCCTCGCGCGCGTCCCACCCCCCCTCGAGGAACTCGTGGGCCACGTGCGCCTGGCGCTTCCATACCCGGGGCACGGCGAAGGCAGTCGGCAGCGCGCCGAGCAGGCTGCGCAGGGTCAGCGGCGTCGTGCGCCCGTCTCCGGTGTAGAGCGGCTCGACGTTGAGGTCGAGGTCGAACTCGCGCTCGACGAAGCCGGGGAGCTTGGCCATGCACTCCTTGACCGCGCCCAGGTTCCAGTACGGTCGCCCGAAGAAGCGCCGCATGGCGTCGAAGTCCCCGCGCAGGAGCTTGATCTCGCGGAGGAAGCCCGGGAGCGCGGCCTGGAACACGAGGTCGTAGAGCGACTCCATGAGCGGGGTGCAGGCCCCGCTGCTCACCCCGCCGTCGCGCATGTCGGCCGTGGTCCACTCGCCGAGCTCGGGCGCGAAGCCGATCTTGGTGATCGGCCGAGCCTGGAGCAGGACCACCTCACCGTCGGCGAGGCAGGCGAACTCCACGTCGAGGGGCTCGCCGCTCGCCCGCTGCACGGCGCGCACCGTGCGCTCGATCGCGGGGCGGTGCTTGGCGACCAGGGGGTGCGCCGCGGGCAGCGGCGGCGCGTGCCCCGCGAGGAGCTGGTCGGCGACTCCCGCGACCGCTTCGACCACGACCTCCTCGGCGCCGGTCACCGGGTTCACTCCGAAGGCCACCCCGGCCAGCTCGGGCTGGATCATCTCCTGCACGATCACGTGCATGCGCACGCTGGCGGGGTCGATCCCCGCGCTGCGGCAGTAGTCCTGCACGGTGGGAGCCTTCGCCGCGGCGTGGCAGCGGGCGACGGCGTCCTCGACCGCCTGCACGTCGCGCAGCTGGAGGAAGCTCTCGAACTGTCCGGCGAAGCTGTGCGCGCTGCCGTCCTCGACGGTCGCCGAGGAGCGCACGGCGACGCAGCCGCCGAGCTCCGCGAGGGCCCGACCGAGGTCGGGGGGGTCGCAGAGGGTGCGCGGAATGCGAAACCCCGCGGCGGCCAGGCGAAACAAGCCCGCGGCCTTGCCGCCGACCTCGGCGGGGTTGGGGGCCGCCGCGGCCGTGGCGGCGCGCCCGGGGGCGTCAGGAGAGGGGTTGGTCACCACGCGGCCTCACCAGAGACCATAGCGCGCGGAGACGTGGCGGGCTCAGCCTCCACCGGGGCTCAGCCGAGCTTGGCCCGCTGGGTCTCCCAGTCGCGGCCGCTCACGTCGTCGCTGGTCGGCAGCCCGCACTGCAGCCACCCGGGGGCGGAGCCGTCGGGCATGCCGTGGAAGCCGCCGGGCATGTTGATCAGGTTCTGATAGCCCTGCTGCTCGAGCCACTCGGCGGCCATGTTGCTCCGTCCGCCCGAGCGGCAGCTGAGCACGATTCGCTGCACGGTGTCGGGGCTGAGCGCGACCACCGCGGGCACGAACTCGGGGTTGGGCTGCATGCCGCCCGCGCCGCGGAAGAAGGCGGGCACGTTGATCGCGCCCAGGGCGTGGCCCTCGCTGAACTCCTCGGGGGTGCGCACGTCGAGGTGCAGGATCTCTGCGTCGCACTCGAGCAGGTCGAAGCACTGTTGCGGCGGAAGCTGCTGGATCACGAGTCCTCCTTGAATCCATGGGGCCCCGAGATCAGGCCGCGCTCGGGGAGCCGCACGCGGCGCTCGGGGTCCGCGGTCGCGCGCCCGAGGATCCAGGCCTCGAAGCCGGCCTCGCGGGCGATCGCGAGCGCGCGGTCTTGCCCGCCGGGCCGGACGGTCACGGTGAAGCCCACGCCGAGGTTGTAGGCGTCGTGGAGGTCGGTCGCGGCCACCGAACCCGCGGCCCGGATCGCCTCGAACACCGGGGGGATCGGGGGGAGCTCGTCGAGCACGTAGCCACAGGGGGCCGCAATGCGCCCCATGTTGGCGAAGCCCCCGCCGGTGATATGCGCCAGGGCGCTGACCTTGACCTTGGGCTCCGCGAGCAATCGCAGGGCGGGCTCGACGTAGATCCGCGTCGGCTCGAGCAGCGCCTGGCCGACCGTCTCGCCTGCGCCCCCGGGGAGGGGGTCGTCGACGCCCAGCCCGGCTTGCTCGAGCAGCGCCGTGCGCGCGAGCGAGAGCCCGTTGGAGTGGATTCCGCTCGAGGCCCAGCCCACGACCACGTCGCCGGGCTGCACCTCGGCGCCGAGGTTGACCTGCTCGAGGTTGACCTTGCCGATCGCGACGCCCGCCAGGTCGAAGGCCTTGCCGGGCGCGACGCCCTTGAGCATGGCCCCGATCTGGGCCAGCTCGCCTCCGGCGATCGTGACCCCGGCCTGGCGCGCGCCCTCGTAGAGCCCTTCGCCGATCGCCGCGAGCTGCGCCGGGTCGAGGGCCTCGACCGCGACGTAGTCGAGGAAGGTCAGCGGCTCGGCGCCGACGCACACCAGGTCGTTGACGTTCATGGCGACCAGGTCGATCCCCACGGTGTCGTAGCGCCCGCAGAGCTGGGCCACGAGCAGCTTGGTGCCCACGCCGTCGGCGGCGACCGCCAGCCCCAGCAGGCCGCCGAGCTCGACCACGCCGGCGAAGTAGCCCGCGCCGTGCGCGACGTGGCCCGGCTCGCGGACGCGGCGGTGGGCGTGGGTCTTGTTCACCCAGGCCAAGAGTCCGCCGAGGGCGGCGCCCTCTCCCGCGACGTCGACGCCGGCTTGCTTGTAGCCGCTCATGCCTTCACGTCCGGGATCACGATCGGCGGGTGGTGGAGGAGGGTGATCTCCGGGTTCTTGCCCAGGTAGGCCCGCGCGTTGCCGATCGCCTCGTCGATCGTGGGCGCCGTGTCCCAGCCGAGGATCTCGGCCACGCGCTGGTTCTGCGCGCCGACGCAGATCACCTTGCCCACGTAGTTCTTGCCGGCCTCGCCCCAGTACCACATGTAGAACGCGTGCACGCCGTGAAAGGCGTTGCCGTAGCGGTACATCTGAATGTAGGCCGGGTCCTCGGCGAAGGCCTTCTCATACTTGTGCGCGAGCTTGTGGCTGTCGCGGGTCTCGGGCAGCAGGCGGTGGAAGAACTCGATGTAGCTCGGGTGAATGTCCGGGCTCCAGTCGTCGACCAGCGGGTGGGCCACGATCAGCACGCCGCCCTTTCGCAGGAGCGGGTCGCCGCGGTACATGTTGAAGAAGTAGCCCAGCGCGGTGCAGTGCACGAGCAGCGGGTTCATGATCGAGTGCACGTTGTAGGGGCAGAGGAAGGGGATCCCGCTCACGAGCACGTCGCACTGGCCCTGCACCGGCACCGAATACTGACGGAAGCAGGCGTCGAGGGTGTGCGGGTGCACGGCCTCGGTCCGCCCGGCGAACACACCGGTCACCCCATACTCCGCCGGGGTGCGCTGCATGAACGCGCGCCGCGCGCCGATCGGCATTTTGTCGAGGGTCCACTTGAGCGCGCGGAACGCGAGCTCGTCGGCGCCGGTCCACTCGTCCTCGTTCTTGGCGAGGAAGTTCAGCGTGCGCCCGTACATCTTGTTGTTGACCGTGGTCTCGATCGTGAACACGTTCAGCGTCTTGTCGACGAGCTTCCCGATCCGCTCGACCTTGGTCGCGAGGTCGCTCTTGGCCGGGTCCATGAACGACCACGACTCGTTGAGCGTCTTGGGGTTGTGGTGGCTCTGCAGGGTGTCGTAGCCGCAGAGGCCGACGCCGACGCTCTTGTGCCCGCCGTCCATGGGCACGAGGTTCAGGTTGACGTAGATCACCAGGTCGGACTCGACGGCCTGGCGGTTGAGGATCACCTTGTCGCCGAACTCGGTCTCGCCGATCGAGACCATGTTCTCCGTGTCCTCCGCGTCGTGGTTGCGGATCCGCTTGCCCGGGGAGAACTCCTTCCACACCCGCGGGCCGACCATGCGCCGGATCTCGGCGTCGGTCATTTTGCGGTGCAGCGAGATCGCGATCAGGATCTCGATGTCGTCGACCCCGTAGTCGGCGAGCAGGTCGAGCACGACCTCGAGCACCTCCTGGCGCACGTCGGGGGTCTTCATTTTGGGCAACGGCAGGCTGATGTCGTCGATCGCGATCACGACCTTCATGCCCGGAGTCAAGAGCGCGAACAGCGGCTCGCAGCCCTGGGGGTGGGCCAGCGCGTGGCGCACGGCCTGCTTGACGTTGGGCACCGGGTCGAGGGGCGGCGGCGGGTAGATCACCCGGGTGCCCTCGGGGAACTTCTCGCGCAAGAAGCCCGGCCCGTAGTGCACCACCCGGGGCGCCGAGGCGCGGTCGAGGGTGACCACGCAGCCCTCACGGGATCCAACAGGAGCGCTCATTGTTCGCTGTCCTCTCGGCGGGCGTTGGCCGCCAGGGTGTGCAGTCGGTTGACGACCCCGCGCACGCGGTGTTCGGCCTGGGGTCGGCGGAGGATCGCCTCGTCGCGCAGCGCGCGCGCGGTCTTCGCCGCCCAGCGCCTGGCCCGCGCGGCGAGCTTGCCGCCGAAGGTCCGTCCCCCGGCGTCGACGTAGAGCACGGGCCACCCGTGCGAGCGGGCGGTGGCGAGCAGTCGAGTGTCGGGGTTGACCGCCACCGGGCGACCGACCGAGCTGAGCATGGGCAGGTCGGCGGCGTCGTCGGCGTAGGCCACGCTCAGCGAGAGGTCGATCTCGTGCTCGCGGGCGTAGTCGCGGATCCAGGCCGCCTTGGCCGGGCCGGCCATGACCGGGGGCTTGAGCACCCCGGTGCAGCGCCCGTTCTTCTCGAACTCGAGCCGCGTCGCAATGCAGGTCTCGATCCCCAGGTGGCGCGCCACCGGCTTGGCGACGAAGTCGAGCGCGCCCGTGATCAGCACCTGCTTGTAGCCATAGGCGCGGTCGGCCTCGAGCAGCTCCTGCACCCCGGCGTAGAGCTTGGTGTGCAGCACGCTCTCGAACAGCTGCTCGCCGAGCACCGCCAGGCGGTCTTCGGAGAGGTCGGCGTAGGCCTTGTAGAACGACTCGTTGAACATGTAACGGTCGAGGCTGTCGAGGTACTTGTAGTAGGGCGCCTTGGCGAGCATGTCGAGCATGCGCAGCGCCCGCTTCGGATAGCTGGGCTCGTTGCGCGCGAAGTAGAGGTAGTGGTCCACCACGCTCCCGTGAAGGAGCGTGCCGTCCATGTCGTAGAAGGCGGCCATGTTGCCGCCTTGCTTGCCTGGTCCGCCAAACCTGCTGGATCCGTGCACCGGCGATCCCCTGCTCTCGCGTCGTAACTCGAAGGAGCGCATAAGGTATCGCTCGATCGGCTGCGAGCAAGGGCGTGTGTCCTGGTTCACGCCGCCCCGGGCTGGTTTCGCGACCCGCGCTCGAGCATGAGGCGACTCCCGACGCACGCGGGTGAACGCGAGGCAATGCCTTGCGTACTGCGCAGCGGGCAACTGCGACTCAGTCTCGACCCAACTCCAGCGCGGTCGTGCGCACTATAGTTCGCGGTCGCGCGGAGCGGGATTCGACTTGGCCTGACATCCGAGTTCAGTAAACTCCCCGCTCGAGAGGCAGACCCATGACCCGCACGCTCCTTGGCTTCGTCGCTTGCCCCACCCTCCTGCTGCTCGCGGGCAGCGCTCGCGCGGCGACCTTCACCGTGACCAACACGAACGACACCGGCGCAGGCAGCTTGCGCCAGGCGGTCGCCGACGCCAACGGCACGCCCGGTGACGACGAGATCGTGTTCGGCGCGAGCCTCGCCGGGCAGACGATCGTGCTCCTGACCAACGACGCGACGGGCACCCCGCTCTTCGGCTCGACCGCGCTGTTCGTGAGCGAGGCGGCCGCCTCGCTCACGGTCCAGGGCAGCGCGGCCCCTGGGCTCACGATCTCGGGGCAGTCCGCGCGCCGGATCTTCGCCGTCCAGACCGGCGCGACCCTGCGCCTGGAGAACCTGACCCTCACCAACGGGCGGATCGACGGCGGCGCGGGCGGCGACGGCGACGGGGCCGGCGGCGGCGCCGCGGGCATGGGCGGCGGCGTCTACGCCCACAGCGGGTCGACCCTGCTCGTGCTCGGCTGC